>CAZMDM010000068.1:0-9293 GCA_964564775.1 uncultured Desulfonema sp.
ATCTCTATCTTCGTATGGATGATGCCGGAAATGCCATGAGCATCGTGGAAAATATTCTGCAAAAAGACCCGGAAAATCTGGAAGCTCTGATTATATACGGCCGTCTCAAACAGGCGCTTAAAGATATTGAAACCGCCAAAAAAACCTATGAGCGGATTTTGGATAAAGACCCGTCTCAGAAAGAAATTTATACACTTCTGGGCAGCATCTATCTGGATGAAAATGACGGAGACAACGCGCTTCGGATTTATCGCCGGATGTCGGAACGATTCCCGGATGCGTATGTGGCGCATTTTTATATCGGCAAAATTTATTCCGCGCAGGGACGTCTGGGCGAGGCAGAAAAAGCGTTCCGAAAAACACTGGAACTCGAATCGGATTTGGAAGAGCCGTTGTTCGAACTGGCAGCGATTTACGAGCGTCAGGGCAGAACTGACAGAACGATCAAAGCATACAAAGAAATTCTGGCAGCTGACCCGGAAAACATCCGCGCGAATCTGGGGCTTGGCATTTTTTATTACAGAAAAGCGAGATACCGGGAAGCCGAAGCCATTTTCAAGCACTTGGGCATACGAAGCAGAAGCGAAAATGATGTTCTGAGACTGATCATTCAGCAATATATCGAACAGAAAGAATACAAAGCTGCAGTGGTTGTTTTGGAGGGAATGCTCAAAGGTGCTGGGGACAGCTCGGATATTCATTATATTCTCGGCGTGGCGTATGAAGGTCTGGGGAACACCGAAAAAACCATCGCTCATCTGAAAAAAGTATCGCGGGATTCCCGCTTTTTTAACAATGCCACCGCGCATATTTCTTTTTTATATCAGCAGCAGGGAGATGTGGAAAAGGGAATCCGTTTTCTGACCGAAGTGATTGAGAATATTCCTGATAATCCTGATTTTATCGTATATCTTGCTTCATTTTACGAAGATATCGAGGAATACCGGAAAGCGGAACGGGTGTTGCTCAACGGACTGAATGTTCTTCCCGACAATACCAAACTGTATTTCCGGTTGGGGGTGGTGTATGACAAATGGGGCAGAAAACGCGACTGCATCGAGATTATGAAAAAAGTTATTGAAATCGATCCTGCTGATGCCAATGCTTTGAATTATTTGGGATACACTTATGCCGACATGGGGGAAAATCTGGATGAAGCAGAGCGTCTGATTGAAGAAGCATTGAAATACAAGCCGGATGACGGCTATATCATTGACAGTCTGGGCTGGGTGTATTACAAAAAAGGACTTTATGACAAAGCATTGGAAACACTTCAAAAATCAATAAAAATTGTCTCCGATGACCCGACCATTCTGGAGCATATTGGGGATGTGTATCAGATGCTCGGCAATCAGAAAAAAGCATTGGAATATTATGAGCGGTCTTTGCTCAAGCGGCAAAAAGGGGATAATTCGGAACTTGAGGAAAAAATTCGCGAACTGAAACGGGAAAGAAGCCGATAATGAAAAAAACAATATTTGCAATGATCTGTTTGATATTCTGCGCTGCATGTGCGACCTTGCCCAAACCGGAGCAACATGCAGAAGCCGAAGCGGTTTTATCGAAACTATCCAATAAAAACATCGGATTGAAAACCATGAAAGGTGTGGGAACGATCCGTTTCAATGACGCGGGGACGATGCAGTCTTCCCGCGTGGCATGGATCGGCTCTCAGGAAGGGCTTCTGAGGATCGGTCTTCTGAGCATGACCGGACAGCCGATAGTCAGTATTGCCTATAATAATTTGAATTTATATTTCTTTTCCCATGCGGATCGTCAGTTTCATAAGCAGCAGACGCAATTGCCCGATCTGGACAGACTGCTGAAGATTCGGATGACAATGTCCGATCTGATTGCTTTGCTGATGGGGCGTGCGCCGGTATGCAAGTATCGCGGGGCAAAAATCGAGAAAAACGGCAAGGACGAAATCCTGATCTTGCAGAACAATTGGGGCAGAGTGGTCGAAAAAATCTATCTTGCGGATCATCGCAATGCGTTTTCCAAAGTCGAAATCTATGAAGGCAAAGAGATCGCATATCAGGCGGAACCGTCTGATTTCAGGGATACAGGCGGATTCAGCGTGCCGCGTATGCTTGTTGTCATCGGCAGAAAAGCCGAATTTTCGCTGAGTATAGACAAATATATTCCCAATGCCTCTGTCGCTCCGGATATGTTTGTGCTTCTGCCGCCGGAATAATGAGCAATTTTTCACAAGAGCTTGCCCGCGTGGATCGGGAAAAAATCAGAGCATTTCTGTGTTCTCTGACAGCGCCCTGCTATGAAAGCACCTTGCTGAAAATCGCGTTTCCCAATATGAAGATTTTCGAAGCTTCTGCACTGAGACTATATCAGGCACATTTTTTGCTCTTCCATATTCTTTATCTTTTTCAGGATGAATTTTATAAAGAAAACAAATATTTGTTTGTTCATTTTATGCGAACTTTTCTGATACCGTATCCGCGTAACGGATTATGCCGTTTTTACGAAGAGCATAGCGGGCAGTTCTGTGCAGTACCATGTTCGATATCTGAAAATTATTGTGATTTTCATTATCAGCAATTCAAGGATAGCGCTCTTGAAGCCTTGTCGCTGAAATATTTTTATCTGGATCAGAAAAATTTTGATTCTCTGGATGAAGCGCGTGCGGAAGCGTTTATTTCGGGAACTTGGGAAATTCTGAAATCATACAGCGATTATAAAAAAAGCTTTGAAATTCTGGGGATTTCGGAAACATCGGATATCGATCTTGTCAGGCGGAAGTTCAGAGCATTGGCACAGCAGCATCACCCGGACAAAGGTGCGATATCTTGCGAAAAATTCAATGAAATCAATTCCGCGTATCGTCTGCTGATGAAGCTGCTGCCCTGTTTTTCGATTTCGCGTCAGTGAGTATCGCACAAAGCTTTGATTGCAGATACAACTCTATCGAACTGTTCATCTCTGACCGTTCTGCAATCCATGATGAATCTGTCTTCTTCGATTCTTCCGATGATCGGCGGTTTGTAAGCCCGCATAAAGCGCTCGATAGTGTTGGCAGACATGCCGATAACGCGGATTCCGAGACACGCTGATGGAAGTTCCTGAATTGGCAGCGCGCCCCCGCCCACCCGCGAAGAAAGCGTCATCCGGGTAACAGAAAGACGCTTATTGCTGATGCGGTTCAGAAGCGAGCAGAGTTTTTCCGCTTTTTCATCGATCTCCTCAAATGGTATGGTGAGCATTCGTAAGGTCGGAATCTTTCGTATGGCTTGTTCGGGATCGCGATACAATTGCAGAGTGCTTTCCAATGCAGCAAGCGTGAGTTTGTCAATTCTGAGCGCACGCGTAATGGGATTTTTTTTGATCTTATCCACAAATTCTTTTCTGCCAACAATAATTCCCGCCTGAGGTCCGCCCAAAAGCTTGTCCCCGCTGAAACTTACGATATCTGCGCCTGCCGCGACCGATTCCTGAACAGTCGGTTCTTTTTTCATGCCGTATTTGGAAAAATCAATGAATGTGCCGCTTCCCAAATCTTCCATCACCGGCAAGCCATGTTTTCTGCCGATTGCCACGAGTTCTTTCAATGACACACTTGCCGTAAAACCCTCGATACTGTAATTGCTGGTATGCACTTTCAGCAGCAAGCCGGTATTATCGTCAATTGCGGATTCGTAATCTCGCGGATGGGTGCGGTTGGTGGTGCCGACTTCTTTCAATATCGCACCGCTTCTTGCCATCACATCGGGAATCCGAAACGATCCGCCGATTTCCACAAGCTCTCCTCTGGAAACAATCGTAGTTCTGCCTTTGGCAACAGTTTCCAGACACAGCAGCACCGCGCCCGCATTGTTGTTGACCACCATTGCGGATTCCGCACGGGTCAGTTCGCACAGCAAATCTTCCACAATGCTGTAACGGGAGCCACGTTTTCCCGCGTCCAGATCGAATTCCAGATTGGAATAAGACTCTGCCACCACTGCAATATTTCGGATAGCCTCGTCCGCGAGCAAAGATCGCCCCAGATTGGTATGAACCACCACGCCGGTGGCATTGATCAGAGGAATAAGATTCGGAGACATCTCTGTTTCCGCATAAGCAATAATCCGCTTGAGAATCTGCTCATCGGAAAACAGGGTGTCACTAGCCGCACTGCCGCTCAGAATATCGGCTCGGAGTGTGTCGAGAACCGCACGGATCGAGCTGATCAGAACTGGACGCGGAATTGTTTTTAAAAACGCATCGGTTTTGCAGATTTCCGAAATATAATCCACTCCGGGAAGCTTTTTCAGCAATTGCTGCTGAGTATCTGTCATTGCCATAAATTCAATTTTCCTTATCGATTCGGATCTGAAAATTTCGAATACACATCCGCATTCATCTCCGAAATTTTTCCCTGTATCAGATAATGATAACCCGCTGCGGCAATCATGGCAGCATTGTCTCCGCACAAGCTTATCGGAGGAATGCAGACCGAAATTCCACAAACCTCCGCATCTGCCTGTATTTTTTCCCGAAGTCTGCTGTTGGCTGCCACGCCTCCGACAACGGCAATATGTCTGTATTGTTTCTGTTTTGCCGCATGAATCAGCTTGTATGCCAATACCTCGACCACAGCATCCTGAAAACTTGCAGCAATATCAGCAAGTTCTTCCCGATAATTCGGATGGGTCTGAATATAGCGGTTGACCGCAGTTTTCAGACCACTGAAGCTGAAATCGAAGCCAGATTTATCCAGAAATATTCGGGGAAACGGGATTTTATCCGGGTTTCCCGAAGCCGCCAGCTTGCTGATAATACTTCCGCCGGGATAGCCCAATCCCAGCATTTTCGATACCTTGTCAAAGGCTTCGCCTGCCGCGTCATCCATCGTATGTCCCATCAGAAGCATTTCGGTTGGAGATAAGACCTCATAAATCGCAGTATGTCCGCCGGATACCAGCAGCGCAGCAAACGGGTACGGCGGCGGATCAGTTTCCGCAAATACCGAATGAATATGCCCTTCCAAATGATTGACGCCGATATAAGGGATTTTGAGACTGTACGCGTAGGCTTTGGCAAAAGAAAATCCGACCAGCAGCGCGCCGACCAAACCGGGACCCTGGGTTACAGCAATCGCGGACAAGTCTTTCGGAGCAAGTCCTGCGATCTGCAATGCCTCATTGACAACCGGCACGATGGCTTCGAGATGTTTTCGGGAAGCCAGTTCCGGCACAACACCGCCAAAGGGTTTGTGAACCGCGATCTGTGAAGATACCACAGAGGATAAAATTTTTCTGCCATCCTTCACAACGGCTGCGGCGGTTTCATCACAGGAAGTTTCAATTCCGAGAATAAGCATCATAATTTATTGCTGAATCAGCCACTCCTGAGCTTCCTGCCTTGTGGCAAAATTGATGAACTTCCGTGCCGAAGCCACTTCAACGCCGCTTTTGCCCAGATGACTCAAGCCTTCCGCGCCCACCAATGCCGCTGCTTTCACATAAGGCTTGTTATGAATCACATATTCCTTGAATGCCTGAATGATTGCGGCATTGAATCCCATGCGGCTAATATCCGTAAGCGTCAGAACACTTTGTTTCGGATGCTGGGCAATGATCGTTCTGGCTTCGGCAATCACCGGCAAAACCTCCGATGCTTTGAGATCGGAAAAATCAATCAAGAATATATACTTGTTTTTATAGCATAAAGACTTTATACGACTCATATCTGCTCCTTATTCCGGATTTCTTCCATGCGAATATCCGTGCCTTCCAGAACAGCCTGCACTTCTGATTCGCAACCCGGAGGAATACATAACACGATAATTCCTTTTTCAGGGTCTATCGTGGTAATTACCGCTATTCCATCGCAGGCTTCGAAGACAAAACGCAGAAAACCGATGTCCTGTCGGTGTATCCGATAATATTTTCTGATGGTTTCCGATGGCATATCCGGGATATTATCACATTCTGAATCAGGATTGAAGGATTTTGCAGGGATTAAGGATAATTTTCCGCTCCATAATGGAAAGCAGTACCAACTGGCTGCCAGGTATGACGAAAAAAGACATATCTTGACAGACCCTGAAAAAAGGTTTAAATGATTGGATCAATATTGTTGAAATTACAAAGAACTCTGTTAAAAATATCTCTTGTGTCAGCATCTCTCTCACAGGAAATGATTCCATCGGAATAGGATATTGTTGTAACAATGTTCTTTTGTATGAAGGAGCAATCCGATATTTCCTATGAAAAAAAATACTGTATTTTCTTTGCTGATCGGAGGCGGATTGTCGGCAATCGCCTTATGGCTGGCGTTCAGAAATGTTCCGTTATCCGAATTGGCTATTTATGTCAGATCGGTCAATTATTTCTGGATGATTCCGGCAATTGTTCTCACCTTTCTGTCGCTGGTTTTAAGAGCGGTCAGATGGCGGGAAATCGTCAGTGCGTCCTATCCTATCGGCATATTGCAGGCATACCATCCCGTGGCTATCGGGTTTATGCTCAATTACGTGCTTCCCGCGAGAGCCGGAGAAATTGCCAGACCGCTTATCCTGCAAAAACAGGATGATGTCCCGTTTTCAACCGGACTGGCAACGGTAGCTGCGGAACGGGTATTTGATCTGATATTTCTGATTATCCTGCTGGCATGGGCATTGAGTAGCATCCGCATTGATCCGGGAATCCGCATGAGCTTCGGCAATTATCATCTCAACAAAGAACTACTGGAAAAACTTGCAGACGGAATGTTCAGAATGCTGATCGTTCTGATAGTCGGCATGGTGCTGTTTATTGTTCCTTACGTCCGATCTCAGATGATCCGCGTTTTGGGAAAGATTCCGAATCTGTTTTCCGAATCCTTAAGACCCGGAATCGGAAAAGTCTGTACGATGATGTCGGAGATGATCGAAAATATCGCATCCGGCTTTGTTCTGGTCAGACATCCGAGACGAATTTATGCCTGTATCGCTTATACGCTGCTGATCTGGACTATTCAGGTTTTTTCCTATCATCTTGTGGTATTGGGATGTCCGGGAGTGAAGCTGTCCCTAACTCAGACCGGAGCAATGATGGTGATGATCTGCTTTTTCGTGGCGCTGCCGTCCGTACCCGGATTCTGGGGTATCTGGGAAGCAGGAGGCATCTTTGCATTGTCCCTGTTCGGCGTATCCGGCAAAGAAGCGGCAGGATACACACTGGTTAATCATGCGATTCAGATTCTTCCTCTGATACCGGTGGGGCTTGCCTCTGTCATTGCGCTGGGCATGAATATCCGGCAGTTGTCGTATAAAGATGCCTGAAATCGGGAGTTGAATCTCAAGCCTTTTGTACCGGAAGGATAAGGTTATGTTGAGAAAAGATAAAGAAATAAGTGAATTATCAGAAATAGAATCTGTGATTCGCAGATCGGAAGTCTGTCGTTTGGCAATGTGTGATGAGGGATTCCCATACCTTGTTCCGCTATGTTTCGGATACAAAGATCGCACATTGTGGTTTCACTCTGCCAAACACGGAAGAAAGATTGACATTCTCCGAAAAAACAACCGTGTCTGTGTCGAATTCGATACGGATCACAAAATTCGGAGCGGTGAAACCGCGTGCAAATACAGCATGACATACCGCAGTGTGATTGCCTTCGGAAAAGCTTCGTTTATTGATGATCCCGAAGAAAAGCGCAAGGCTCTGGACATCATTATGGCGCATTACAGTTCCGAAGACGCGTTCGAATATTCTGAAAAAATTCTGGAAAAAACATCAATTATCCAGGTGGATATCGAAGAAATGAGCGGCAAGCAATCGCTGTAAGGATTTTCAGGCTGATGGCAGTTCTTTTTCATAAGATACCGGCAATTCCGCACGAATCGTTGTGCCTTTGCCTTTGACAGAACGGATTTCTACCGTGCCGTTCAAGGAGATAACCCGTTCTTTCATTCCGATCAGTCCGATACCTTTTGATCTACGCTCTTTTTCGTCGAATCCCACGCCGTTATCCCGCACCACGAAAATCGCTTTGGGATAATTATAGGTCAGATTCACATCCACCTGACTGGCTTTGGCGTGTTTGACTACATTGTTCAGGCTTTCCTGAAACAGGCGGTAAAGAACAATTTCGACATCCGGGGGCAGACGCCGTTTGATGCCGATAGCGTGAAAATCAATGTTGATATCTTTGCGCTTTTCATGAAATTCCTTGATATACCATTCCAGCGTGGGAACAAGTCCCAGATCATCCAGCAGATCGGGTCTCAAATCCGAGGAAATATTTCGGATTTTATCTCCGAGATGCTCGATCAGAATCGTGAGTTCCTCGGTACGTTTTTTCTGCTCCTGATGCTCCGGCGGCATGGCATTGGAAAGGGCTTCCGCATTCAGATGCAAAGCCGCCAGCGTCTGACCGAATTCATCATGCAGATCGCGAGCCAGCTTTTTCTGAGCCTCCTCAAAGCTGTTGATCAATCGCCTTGAAAGATAGCGGATTTCTTTTTCCGCTTTTTCCCGCTCAGCAATTTCTTTCTGGAGCTTCCGGTTTGCCTCTGACAATTCAACCGTATGTTTTTTTTCCATATCATTGATTTTTTGCAAAGCCTCGACCATCTTGCTGTAAGAATTTGCCAGAACCGGACTGCCTGTGATGCCTGCCAGAGAAGGCGAAACTGGCTGTGTCGGCGGTTTGGGCTGACGGTATTCCATACCGAGTTCTTCCCGCATCAGTTCATCTTCCCTGCCGTTGAGTATGGAACCGATCTGTTTTGGCATAATCATGGGTCTGATACAGATGCTCAACGCGGTGATACTCAGTCCGGTCATCAGAGACAAGATCAGATATAATGCTTTGCCGTTCAGCAGATGGGCGATTCCAACGCTGTCTCCGGTTTCGATAAAAAAGAATGCAGTACTGCATACGAATGCCAGAAGGGACAAGAGCAGAGATAAGCTCAGCAATATGTAAATAGTGGTTTTGGAGTTCATTATCAATTCCAGTGAAAGTAGTGTTCCTTCCCCCGGACGGCTGCTTCAAAGCCATCTTCGACAAATCTCTGTCGTGTCCGTTCCACTGTCTTCGATCCGACTCCGTATGTTTCTGCGATACGAATATCAGCCCAGCATTTCTCTCTGTGTTTATCTGCTGCAAGAAGGATATATGCCCTTTTGACCGGCAATGATTTCCCGTTTCTTTTTTTTATAATTTCTTCAAGCTTCTCACGTTCACTATCCATCAAAGTTACATTATATTTTTCAGCATCCATTTCTTCCCCAATTTTATTTTTTAATCAGAAAGTATAATACGTCTGTTTAATTTTGACAATACACTATCGCGTATAAGTGTTG
>CAZMDM010000069.1:0-2493 GCA_964564775.1 uncultured Desulfonema sp.
TTTGACAAAGAATTTGCAGGAAAAAAAACAGTCTTCGTCAGGGTCCGGTTCGTTGCTGTAGATGGACCGTACACCGACGACTGCATTACATGTCTGGAGAGTGTTTAATTCGCGGGACTGCACGTGTCTTTGTGTGCCACATCCATAGAATCCGAACCGTCGCTTCCGTTGATGGTAATATTGAACGCTTGGTTTCCGCCTGCCGCTATACTGACAGGAAATACATACTGCGAAACCGAAAATTTTCCGGCATCCGCACCTGAGAAGGTGATACCGGTGATATTCAGAGTAGCACTTCCCGTATTGCTAACAGTCAGGGTTGTTGTCGGTTTGGCATCTGTCATCTCAAGAAGAGCACCCGGAACAGGCGAAGATGTGTAAATCGGTGTATCCACGGCTGATCTAGTTGTGCCGATAACCTCAGTGCCCGGGCTTACCCCTATTGTGGCAACAGGTGTTACACCGAAACAGATAAATTTTCCCCGCTCGGCAGCAGTCAGCGTGTAGGTTTTCGATTCCGCACCGACAATCGGAGTTTTGCCTCTGCAGCTTGCGTCCGTTCCGGTGTACCATCGGAAAATTGATGTTCCTTCAGGATTTCCTTCAGCATCATGGTAAAGGTAATTTCCGGTCAGCATTTGCCCCACAGCCAATGTGCCGGAGATACTCACTTCGGAAACAGTCGGCGGGGCATCAGGTACTATGGCAACGTCAGGAGCCCAGATGACCTCCGTCCCCGGACTTGTACCGCTTGTTGAAGCTGGAGTAACGCCGACACAGATATATTTGCCCGCGTCCCCAAACTGCGTGATATAAGTCCTATTATTCGCTCCGGCAATAGGAGTTTTACCCGAACAGCTACTGTCGGTTCCTGTGTACCACTGAAACGTTGATGCGTCTGGATCGCCATCAGCGTCAAAGTAACGGTAAGAGCCGCTCAATGTAGCTCCGGGAGTCATCGCACCGCTGTACCACACATCGGTGACGGTAGGGGCTGAATTTGCCTGAACGTCGCGGACAATGATGAATTGCACAGTAATCAGCCCCAACAAACATAAGCTGAAAAGGCTTTTTTTCCATTTATCCTCATACATGGGTGAATCCTCCATAAATCATTCGCTCTCGTTCATACAAAGCATGAGAGGGTGAATCCTGAATTGTTTTCAGAAATCTGCCAATCTTTAATGATCAGCCAGTCTTGCTTCTGAAGCCATAGCCGTTGTTCATGAGAATTTTTATATCAGTCCTCCTTCTACTGAATTCTATCAGCATGATATTGTTTATACATGATTTTAAATTTCAAATAGCATTTACGTATTGAGGTTGTCAAGAGAATCTGAACCGCTATTACAGAATACCCTGTGTATGCAGGCTTTCAAGAATAGCTATCTGGTCTGTAATTCCTTCGATTTTTCCTTCGCTGCTATATGACGGTCTCATCCGAGCTGAGAGTTTCAAGGATATCTAATACCTTATGAATTGCCAGATTTTTTATATATCCGAAAATGGTCAATATGGGATTTGATTCGAATATTTTTTAGCATGTCATGTTGACAACTGCAAAGCGCAAAGGGTATAAACCTTTTATGAATGATTCCGGTCTTGTTCTTATCTATTTTCGGAGATTGTTATGTTCAAAGTTTTTGATGATCCGCTCGGTACGATCATCCGATCCGAGTCGGATATTATCGCAGAAGCGTCTGATAAACTCAGGATACTGCTTTCGGACCTGATCGAAAAAAAACGCTGTAAATTCAAGTTCGATTTATCCCGTGTAAAAGATATGGATCCATCGGCACTGAATATTTTTATTGCACTGCCGGATATCCTGTCGGCAAAATTTTCCGACAGTGAATTGGAAATCGTATCCGCACATCAGGATATCGCCAATATGTTCAAAGTCATCGGACTGGATAAGCGGTATCGCATATTATAGGAAAGAGGGATGAACAACTGGAAAAACACATTGTACTACGGCGACAACCTCGCGGTCATGCGGGAATATCTGCCCGATGAAAGCGTCGATCTGATCTATCTCGATCCGCCGTTCAACTCGAACCGCAATTACAACGTGCTGTTCAGAGACGAATCCGGCGATGATTCGCAGGCGCAAATCATGGCATTCGAGGATACATGGCATTGGAACAGAGCCGCCATTGACACTTACGAAGAACTCGTAACCTCAGCACCGCTTCCGGTCAGAACCATGATCAGCGCGATGAAAGAGTTCATCGGCACGAATCAGATGATGGCGTATATCGTGATGATGACCATCCGGCTGGTGGGGCTTCACCGGATTCTGAAACCGACCGGGAGCCTTTATCTGCATTGCGATCACACCACGAGCCATTATCTGAAGATTATTCTGGATACGGTTTTCGGAGCAGAAAATTTCAAAAGTGAAATTACATGGAAGCGGGCAAATGCACATAATGATCCCAATCGTGATGGTCATATTGCAGATATCCTTTTTTATTATACAAAAACAGTAAG
>CAZMDM010000070.1:0-10319 GCA_964564775.1 uncultured Desulfonema sp.
TTCAGAACCCGAGCAAAAAACCGGCTTTCCTCAGGCACTGCATTCTGAATATCATTAAAAATATAATGGCTAGGTTGTAATTTATTCGGAGACATCGCCTTCAGCACCACTTTCAGCAGATCATTCAGCCCTTTTTCATAGGAAGGAAACAGGTCGGCGCACTGAAGATGTTTCAATTTTTCATGTGTAATTTGGCAATCATTTATGCGCACGGGCAGGATAGAAAGCCGATCCGGAAAAAGCTGTCCGTTACTCAGTGAATTCAACGCAGAATCCGCTTCTGTCCCGAATATGCTTTGTTGTGATTCAGAAGATAGCACAACGATGAAATACCGGCTCTCCCGGATCTGTCTGCGGATGAGATCACGCCGCTCCTGTCCCGCAAGCAAATCCTCTTTTTCAAGCCATGTTTTTATTCCGGCTTTCTCAAGATCATTTCCGAGCTTTTTTGCGATTTCACAGTCTTCTTCGGCGTAACTGATAAAAACTTTCATAATTCATCCCTTACAATTGAGTTTATGTGTTATAATTATCTGATTCAAAGTTTATTTTTTAAAATCGGTTTATACTGGAATCCGTATCGGCAGCATGGTTTCCGCTTTTTCAGTTGTGTTTCATAAAAAATGATATTAAACTTTTATCGGAATTTTTTCAACTGAGTAGATGAATCGCAATGAATCGGCATGTCGTATCTGAAAAGCCGCGCGGCAATAAACAGTCCAAAACTTCATCGCCGGAAAATCCGAAGGAGAACAAGATGAAAGTCATACAGCAGGAAAAAAATCTGATACTGATCCCTGAAACAAATCTGACGGCAAGCAGCATCGAGGAATTGAGAGATTATTTCCGCAAGCAGTTGAAACAGCATTCGGATATTGCCCATGTCATATTGGATGTCAGCGGGGTTCATTCGGTGGATTCACTGGGCGTCAATCTGATTGTTGGATTATATCGGGAAGTTACGGAAAAATCTGCTACAATCGAAATTATCGGTGCGGAGGAGAAGTTTATGAAAGTCGCTAATTTTTTCCGGCTGCCCTCGCTGTTTCCCATCAGACGAGCGGAGAAATAGCCATGTCCGAACTCGACGATCTTCTGATGGGATTTATCGAAGATTCCCAGATGAATCTTCAGAGCATCGAACCGGATCTGCTCGCGCTTGAAAACAGCGGCGATCAGGTGGACGCGGAAGTCATCAACCGGATTTTCCGAAGCATTCACAGCATCAAAGGTGCTGCCGGTTTTTTCGGATTGCAGAATATCGGCAGGCTCAGCCATACGATGGAAAACACCTTATCTCTGCTCCGGGACAAAAAAATCTCTCCGTCTCCCAGACTGACTGACGCGCTGCTTTCCGGTGCGGATGCGCTCAAAGCCATGATTGATGATGTGAGTGCCAGCGAAAATTTCGATCTGCAGGATGAGTTGGGATATTTGCAGAAAATTCTGGATGAACATATCCATCCCGCAGCCAAGGTAACGGTCAGCGAAAAAAAAGGCACTCAGGGAAATTTGAGCAGATTCGATATTTCGGAAGCCGAACTCCGAAGTCTTCTGTCCAAAGGATTTCATCTGTACGCGGTCAGAATATTTCTCAACAAAGACTTAAGAGACAAAAAAAAACGTCCTTTCGATTTTATCAACAACATGGAATCCGTGGGGCGATATGTGGATTCGTTTCTGGATATCATGAGTGTGAGCGGCTTGTCGGATTGTCTGGATAACGAGCTGGCTTTTGATTTTTTATTTGCCACCATTCTTGAAAAAGACCTTGTGCCGACAGCACTGGAACTGCCTGCGGATCAGGTTCGGGAAATTGACGTGGATGAATTTCGCAAAGAGCTGATCCCCGAATCCCCGCCGCCGTCTCCCCGAAATAAAACAGACGATCCTCCTCCCCTCTTGGAAGGGGCAGTGGGTCCCCCACCCGCTGCTGAAGAAGAGGAACAGAACCATGATCACGCGGAATCTGAACCAGCCGAAATCCCTGGCAGACGCCTGATCCAAAGTGATGAAAAAATCCGGGTCAGTATCAGCTTTTTAAATGAAATGATGAATCTTGCCGGGGAGTTGGTGTTGGGCAGAAATCAGCTCATGCAGATCGCTCTTCCTCTGACCAAAACCACGCCCGATCTGGGTCCGATCCTTCAGCACATCAGCCGGATCACCTCCGAGATGCAGGAAAAAGTCATGCTGATGAGAATGCAGCCCATGTCTCTGATATTCGGAAAATTTTCCCGGGTGGTGCGTGATCTGGCAAAAAGCCACAGCAAAGAAGTGAAACTCATTACTCAGGGCGAGGATGTCGAACTGGACAAAAGCATTATCGAAGGCTTATCCGATCCCCTGACCCATCTGATCCGCAATGCCATAGATCACGGCATCGAGCCGCCCGAAGCGCGTGAAAAACTGGGAAAGCCTCGCTACGGCACAATTCGGATGAAGGCGTATCATCAGGGCGGTCAGGTCGTGATCGAAATTTCCGATGATGGCAGAGGCATTGACGGCAATCTGGTGGCGAAAAAAGCATTCGAACGCGGGCTGATTGGCAAAGAGCAGATGAAGAATTTAACACATAAAGATCGCATCAATCTGATTTTTCAGGCAGGGTTCAGTACGCTCGATCAGGTCAGCGACTTGAGCGGCAGAGGCGTGGGCATGGATGTGGTCAGAACCAATATCGGACAGATGGGCGGAACTGTGAGCATCGAAACCGAAGTTGGCAAAAGTACGAGTATTCGCCTGATCCTGCCATTGACACTTGCCATTGTTCCCGGGCTGCTGGTTCAGGCAGACGGGCAGGTGTTCATTCTGCCGGAAGCCGATGTCGAAGAACTGGTGCGGGTCAAGCCGGAGGATGTGCAGCGCCGCATCGGACAGGTTCAGAATGCGCTGGTACTCAGGCTCAGAGATACGCTTTTACCTTTGGCTGATCTGAGCAATGTACTCGGATTCAGATCGGATACGGACATTGAAACATTGCGGGACAGCAAATATCCCGTTAGAATCGTGGTGATCCGGCATGGCAGATTCCGCTTCGGGCTGATTGTCGAGGCAATTGCGAATATGGAAGAAATCGTGGTCAAACCTCTGCCGAAATATCTGAAAAAGCTAAAAACTTTCAGTGGTGTCAGCATTCTGGGCAATGGTAAGGTATCCCTGATTCTGGATATAGCCGGAATTTTGGAAAAATCCGGAATCCGCGACATTGACAGCAAAGAGGAAAGTATATCAGAATCGGAAGCTGAAAAAGAAATTCAGACATTTCTGCTGTTTCATAACGGCACTCAGGAACAGTTTGCCCTGCCGCTCGAACTCATCAGTCGTATTGAGCGTATCCGCGCATCTCAGATCGAACGCATCAAAGACAAGTTGTTTCTGCAATATCAGCAGCAGAAGCTCAGGCTCGTGTTTTTGGAAGATTATCTGCCGATCAGCCGCCCAGATCGCTCGCCCGAAGATATGATCGGCGTGATTATTCCCAAGCAGATCCGCCATCCGATGGGCATTGTGATGGACAAAGTCATCAATACCATCGAAACCTCTGTCGAATTGGACACGACAACGATTATGGCGCCGGGGTTGTTCGGCTCTGCGGTAATCGAGGGAAAAATTACGCTTCTGCCGGATATGTATCGCCTGTTTGAGATGGTCGCTCCGGAGTGGTATGCTCCTGAAAAAGCGGACAGAAAAGAATCTGCCCGCAAACGCCGTGTGCTTCTGGCGGAAGATACGCCGTTTTTCAGAATGATCGAAGGTGAATATCTGAGTTCCGCGGGCTATGAGGTGCTGATCGCGGAAAACGGCAGAAAAGCCCTTGAAATTCTGGAAGAAGAACAGATTGATGCGGTCGTCATGGATATCGTTATGCCGGAAATGGACGGACTTGAAACCATCAAAGCCATCCGTGCGGATGAGCGTCTGAAAAATCTCCCGGTCATGGCAGTTACATCACTCGGAGAATCGAAAATGATCGAAGAAGGCTTGAAACTCGGGTTCAACGAATGGGAACTCAAACTGGATAAAGTACGTCTGCTGAAAAAACTTGCCAAAATGATTAAAGAACGCTCAGAAAAGGATAATTTATGATTCCGATTCGCGATATAAACCCATCCAAAACTTATCCAGTGGTCAATTACAGCCTGATCGCGGTCAATGTGCTGATGTTTTTGGTGCAGATGATTCACAGCGATCCGGCAAAGTTCAACTTTTATTATGGACTGGTTCCCGCGCGATATACCAACTCGGATATTTCCGCGTATTTCGGCTTCGGACATCAGATATTTTCATTCATCTCCTTTATGTTTCTGCACGGCGGTTTCTGGCATATTCTCGGGAATATGTGGTCGCTGTATATCTTCGGCGACAATATCGAAGACCGTCTGGGGCATTTCAGGTATCTGGCATTTTATATTTTATGCGGCATTGCTTCGGGCTTATCGCATATTCTGTTCAATCTCGGATCGAAAACACCGGTGATCGGTGCAAGCGGAGCGATTTCGGGTGTGATGGGCGCGTATTTCATGCTGTATCCGGGAGCCAAAATTCTGACACTGATTCCGATCGTGTTTATTCCGATTTTTATCGAATTGCCCGCGTTTCTGTTTTTGGGCGTATGGCTCTTGCTTCAGTTTGTCAATGCGGCAGGAAGCGGCGGATCGGGAATTGCGTGGTGGGCGCATATCGGCGGATTTATTTTCGGCATGATTATCCTGAAATGGTTTGAAAAAATTCCGTCTTTCGGCATTACGGAAAAGGCAAGAGAACTCACCACCCGCAAAACCACGCATCGTCTTCAGCTGATTCATCCGACCGGAATGCCGGATGATCCCGATATGTACGGAACCATCGAACTGACTTCGTATGAAGCCATGAACGGAACTTCGAAACTTGTCAACATTCCTTGGGGATTTCACAACCGGATGGTAAAAATATTGGTTCCGCCGGGAGTCCGTGACGGTACGACCATCCGGGTGGCAGGTTTCGGAAAAATCATGCCTGATGGCAATCGGGGAAATCTGATGCTGAAGGCGGAGATCAGAGAACTCAATATTTGAAATGCAATATGCAAAGTCAATACGGTTATTTTGCATTTCAAATTTTACACTTTAAACTTTAACGGGGTGGTGATAAAAAATTTATTCGAGCCGAGGGGGGGGCTGGTATGTTCAAATTCATGTCTCTTAAAAACAAACTTCTGTGGGCATTTCTGACTATGAGTATTTTTCCGTTTTCGATCATCAGCATTGTTTTTATTTTCAATGCAGACAGAGTATTATCGGAGATGGCATTCACACGGCTTGAAAGCCTGAGAGAAATGAAAAAAGCTCAGATTCAGAATTTTTTCGCACAGCACTATGAAAATATGACTGTTCTTATGGAAACCGTAGCCAATTTCAGAGAGGAGGCGTTTGAGAAACTCAGAGGGGTTCAGGAAAATCAGAAAGCTCAGACAGAGGTTCATTTCCGGGAACGATGGATGAACATCGAAATATCATCCAAGAATCTGCTTTTTGTTGGCGCCTTAAATTCGTTTGCTTCGACATTCAGCGAAAATGGGAATATGGACAAGCAGTTATATGAATTTCTCGATCTCAAATATGGCGATAGCCTGAAGCGCTTTAAGGAAGGATACGGTTATGACGATATTCTACTGATCGACAAGAACGGAAGAATTGTTTATACCGTGAATAAAGAAGCCGACTGGGGACAGAACGTGAACTCGGATGCTCTGAAAGATACCGCATTGGCGAAATGTTTTCAAAAGGCGCTGACAGAAATCAGTTTTCAAGACTTCGAACCCTATCCTATCTCTGAAAATCGTTATGTATCGTTTATCGGGGCGCCGGTCGTGCAGAGAGATCAGGTTGTCGGTGTGCTCGTATTCAAAAACAACAATACACCGATCAACACCATTGTTCAACGAAGAGAAGGACTTGGCAGCACCGGCGAAACGTATGTTGTCGGAAAGCATAACGGAGTAATCCGCTACCGGAGCGACCGTACGGTGGGGGAGGGGAAGATCGGTGAAGCAAAATCCGATGCGCTGATCGAAGCGGCGTTGTCCGGCAAATCAGGCTCGACTGTCCGTGTTGGCAGTCATGGAGATACGGAGATTGTCTGTTATTCGCCGTTGAATATTACCGGCGTACAGTGGGCAATCATCAGCACAATCGGTATCAAAGAAATCATTGCTCCCAAGCTCGAGGGAGATCAGGAAGATTATTTCAGAAAATATATCCGCAGACGCGGATATCATGATCTTTTTCTGATTCATCCCGAAGGACATGTTTTTTATTCGGCCAAAGAAGGACCGGTCTTCGGCACGAATCTGACAAACGGACAATATTCGGACTCCGTTCTGGGTAAAGTTTTCAGAAAAGTTTCGGAAAGCAAAACATTCGGATTTGCTGATTTCGAACCCTACGCTCCCGCGGGAGGAGAGCCCATAGCCTTTATGGCGCATCCTTTGGTCTTCGACAATAAAAGCGAATTGGTGATTGCTTTGGGCATCCCGATAGACTTTATCAACAAGGTGATGCAGGAGCGATCCGGGCTGGGCATAAGCGGTGAGACTTATCTGGTGGGGGCAGATAAGCGGATGCGCTCGGATGTATATCTGCATCCTGACAAATATTCTGTCAAAACCTCTTTTGCCGATTCTGACAAAGGAAAAATCGAAACACAGGCGATCAAAGAAGCGATTTCGGGAAATACCGGCAGAGGAATACTGACCAATTATGATAACGATAAGGTTCTTTCAGCCTATACGCCCATAAAAATTTATGATACGGTTACATGGGCATTGATTGCGGACATCGGACAAAGCGAAGCGTTTGCCGGATTGAAAAAATTCGAAAGACTGATTGCTGTAAGCATTGCATGTATCGCGATAATTATCATATTTATCACACTGGGTTTTACAGGCTATCTTGTCAGACCTATCCGGGAGGTGGTTGTTGGACTGAGCAAGAGTGCCGAAAAAACATTTGCCATGTCTTCGCAGATTGCCCAATCAGGATATGCGATGTCGGAGGCGTCTTCGGAACAGGCATCTTCCGGTGAAGAGACAACGGCTTCATTGAAAGAGATGTTCTCCATGACCCAGCAGAATGCACTCAATGCTCAGGAAACAGATAAACTGATGTCTGAAAGCAGGAATGTGATTTCAAAGGCAAATGAAGCGGTGAAAACTCTGAGCGGCACTATGCAGGAAGCCTTGAGCGTCAGCTCGGAAGCATCGAAAATTATCAAAACCATAGATGAAATTGCATTTCAGACCAATCTGCTCGCGTTGAATGCTGCCATAGAAGCTGCCAGAGCCGGAGAAACCGGAGCCGGATTTGCAGTAGTCGCGGATGAAGTCAGAAATCTTGCCCAGCGTTCTACCGAGGCAGCCGGAAATACCGCGAGTCTGATCGAGAAAACAGTTCAGAAGATTCAGGAAATCTCGCATCTGGTAGATATCAGCGAGATCGCATTCACCGAGGCGGAAAAAATTTCACTCAAAGTCGGGGAACTGATCTGCAAAATTGCGACAGCTTCCGAAGATCAGGCGCAAGGGATCCGGCAGATCGGGATTGCTGTGGCAGAGATAGATCAGGCAACCCAGCAAAATGCGATCAATGCGGAAGAATTTGCATCTGCCTCCGAAGATATGCGCCTTCAATCCGAAAGCCTGAACGAATTTGTCCGAGCGCTTTCCGATCTGACGGAAGGTGTGAACGCATACAGGGAGAATCGTCATGGAAACAGCGTTGACTCATGAACAGATCAAACATATTATCTTCAGCGAACTGCCGAAGGTGATAGAAAAAGACCCGAAAATCCGCCGCTATATTTTGAAAATCAGCAAAGAAAAATATGCGGATAAGGAGAAAACAGAAGATCGCATTGATCGTATTCTGGATGAACTGAAACGGGATCGGGAAGCCGGCGAGAAAAAATGGGCTGAATGGAATCTCAAATGGGAAAAATATCTTGAGGAATCAAAGTTGTACCGCGAAGCCCAAGATAAAAAATGGGCTGAATGGAATCTCAAATGGGAAAAACATCTTGAAGAATCAAAGCTGTATCGAGAAGCCCAAGATAAAAAATGGGCTGAACAGGATGTGAAGTGGGAGGAGAATCAGAAAACAATCCGGCAAATTTTGGATTCCATAACTACGATAAACAAAAAGCACGAATCTTCTATCGGCGCGCTCGGTGCAAGATGGGGAATGCACGCGGAGTCAGCATTTCGTGACGGACTGAAAGCCATTTTGGAACAATCCTTCAAAGTAAAAGTCGAGCGATATGAAGATTTCGATGATAAAGGCATGGTATTCGGAAGACCGGATCAGATCGAGATGGATGTGATTGTCTATAACGGAACACTGATTTTATGCGAGATCAAATCTTCCCTCAGCAAATCCGAGGTCTATACGTTTTGGCGCAAAACTCAGTTTTACGAAGAGCGGCATCAGCGCAAAGCAAACCGCAAAATCGTAATTTCGCCGATGTTGTCACCCAAAGCCATCTCCGTAGCAAAAGAACTGAATATCGAGACATACGGATATGCCGACGAGGTACCGACAGTGCGTACAGTGTAAAGTTCAAAATGCAAAAACAGGAAGGATTTATTATGAATATCAATCAGATGATAGAAAATATCAAAAAACATCCCGATTATAACAAGGTCGGAATGATCTTATGCCATAACGGCGTTGTTAGAGGCTCTTCGCGTGATGGCAGAAAAGTTTCAGGACTCAGAGTTATTGCTGACCATGAAAAACTCAGCCGAATCGTATCGGAGCAAAAACAGCGCCCCGGTATTGTGGAAATTCTGATTCATATCAACGAAAACAAAGATTTGGCATTGGGAGATGATGTCATGTATTTGGTGGTTGCCGGAGATATCCGGGACAATGTGATAGCGGTCTTGAATGACACGCTGAATGCCATCAAAACATTTGTAACGCAGAAAACAGAATTTTTTGTATAAAATCGGAGAGAGGGGAAGAATGAAAAAATTATTTCGACTGACGGTTTCAATGCTAATATTGGTTATGACGGTTTCGGGCTGCGGCGGAGACGGCGGAGATAATGACGAGCCTTACAAACCCTGCGAGCCGACAGTTACGGCAGGCGCGGATAAAGCTGTGGAAGAAGGAGAAAAAGTTACTCTGAGCGCGGGCAATGTAACATGGTGCGGCAGTGCGAATTTCAAGTGGACTCAGGCAAGCGGAATAGTCGTAAGTTTGGAGAATACGAGCAGTCTGAATGCCGCAAGCTTTACCGCTCCCAAAGTTACCACGGGCAAAGAAAAAGAAACACTGGTATTTCTCTTTGCGCTGACCGACGCGGACGGACATTCTGCCAGCATCACCGTCAATGTGATCGTATATCCCAAAGGCTTTATTGCGGAAAAAGCGGAATTGGAAAAATATTATGATGATCTTCCGGATACCTCGCGATGTTACGAGGGCAAACTGAAATCTGCCGAAAAACAGACGGTGCTGGCTAAAATCAATGAAATCCGAACCCTCCATAAGCTTCCGTCTGTGGCGTATGATGCAGGTCAGGATAACAATACGGCAAAAGCAGCATTAATGATTGTTGCAAACAACGAAACCAATCATCAGCCCAACAGCGGCGATTACTGTTTCAGCGATCAGGGCGCTTACGGACTTTCCAAAAGCACGCTGCATATCAACGCGTATCAGCAGGCATCGGATATTCAGGAATCTTCAAGCCCGATTCTGTATTTTCTCAAAGATAAAAACAGCGACTATCTGGGAATGAGGCGCGGACTTCTCGATCCGTTTTTGAAATCCGTTTCTTTCGGAAGAACGGACGGAAAAACCCGGACCGAAAATTCATGGAACGCGACCGGCACTGCGCTGATGCTCATCAGCAATACCACCGCCGATATTTCAGGCACCGGCATATTGTTTGTCGCATATCCGTACCAGGATTATCCCAAAGCATATTTTGACAAAGACGGATATTTTTCATTTTCCGTGATTGCGGATTACAAAGACTCGTCAAAAAGCAAGCTGGTTGATTTTTCAAAAGCTTCGATACAGATCAGCGAAGAATCGGGAACGTTGCTGTATGTCCATTCCATCGGATATGACAATCTGTTTTACGGAATCCCGAACCTGCTGAAATGGAAGGCGGAAACGATTCTGGATAACAAACTTTATACGGTTCGCGTTCGGGATGTCGGTGTCAACGGCATCAACAGCAATTATGAATACAATTTCAGACTGAAATAGGCAGGAGGAAACCATGAAAAAGCCCGAAGAATCTGCTGTAAAAACTGCGGGGAAAAAAGC
>CAZMDM010000071.1:0-6320 GCA_964564775.1 uncultured Desulfonema sp.
AAATTTTGTAGATTGCGAAAGCCTTACAAAACCTGAGAGTTTCATTTTTTATCAACTCTGCTTTTGAGCCGAAGTTGAAAAAAATCGGATAGCAGCCCGAAGGACATGAACGTTGTGTTCAAAAACTGTCCGAAGTATTGAAGACTAAAAGCAATCGGTTGTGATTCCGAACCGTGATTCGCAGGATTCGAGGATTACCAAGATTAAAAAAAATCCCGATAATCTCTTAATCCTGAAAATCCCGGTTCAGACAACAAAATTCACTCCGAAACCACAATTCGTTCTTCAGGCTTGCAATAAGAAACAGGCTTGCTCTTTTTGCCGTGATTCTCTTTGATATAGTCAATAACAACCTGGGCAATATTGAAATCCGCTTTCTCACGCCGATCATCAGGGATAGATTTCAGCATGGTGTATCCGTCATCGCCGTCCGCGATATAACTGCTCATGGCAATTTTATACATCTTGTTTTCAACCAGCTTTTGTCCGTTCACCTGAATATCTCCTATGATTTCGGATATACGCATTTTGAAACTGAGACCCGAAACCTGAAGAAATGCGCCTTTGTTTCTATGCGTTACGCTGTGTTTCAAAACTTCTGAAAGTTCCTTGCCCGAAAGTGTGAGAACATGGACACTATTCGGAAAAGGCATTGCTTTGTGAATATCTCCCAGTGTTATCGCACCTTTTCCGATAGAACTCCGAATACCGCCGCTGTTTATAACCGCAGCATCGGTTTTGAACTGATTTTTGAGAATATCCGCAATCAGATCACCGAAATTCGTTTCTTTGCTTCTTATGGTTGTCTTTTCACCTTCCAAAGTACAGTCGTTTTGGGCAATCACCTGATGATATCCCTTGTCTGCCAATTCCTTCTGATATTGCCTGAGAACTTCCGAAATCTCATCATCCGGCTTTACTTTATCATCCATGGCAATCAGTTTTGCCTCAACCGCAGCCAGCTTTTTCTCTCTGACCGTGATATCCATCTTCCCCAGATACTTTCCTTTATCTCCGGTTTGAACGATATAGGTATTGTCAATTTTTTCCAACTCGATTCGGTCATGGCTGTCCCCGCCGATGATAATGTCAATTCCTCTGACAGTTTTTGCAAGCTTTTTATCTTTGCCGAATCCGAGATGTGTCAGAAATACAATCACATCCGCACCTTTGCTTTTCAAATCCGCGACTGCTTTCGGCGCTTTGTCAAAAACATCTTCGGCAGCAACCTCTTTCAATATTTCTGATGAAATTTTCCCTTCATTAAAATCATCTGTGGTCAGCAGTCCCGCGATGCCGATGACAATCCCTTTGATTCGGATCAGTTGCGGCTGTCCCACATATTTTCCTTCTGATTTCAGAAAAATATTCGTTGTTACGCAGGGGGCTTTGACAGAACTGATCAGTTTTCGGAAATTATCCATTCCGAAATCAAATTCATGATTACCGACTGAATAATATGACATTCCGATTTTATTATAAATATCGGATTCGATCTTTCCCGCAAAGTGATTCGACAATAATCCTCCCTGAAGAAAATCACCCGCATTCATCAGAAAAGTGGGAATGTTTTTGGCAGCATTTTCTTTCTGAACAAGTCTCACCATTCCTGCCAGCCTTGCGATACCTGCTCTCTCAACATCCTTTTCGACTTTTTGATTTCCTTCGAAGACCCGTTTTTTTTCTATGATCGGCTCCAGCATTCCGTGAAAATCATTGAAATACAGAAATGTGAGCTTTGCCTCTTTCGGAGTTTCCTCTATTTTGGCAGTCTGAGGCTTCGAATCCGCCGGTGATGCTTGTGTTACCTTCGGAGTTTCTATTTCTGCCGGAGGAATTTTAAGCTTCGCCCCCACCCGGATCAAGCTTTTATTTTTTATAACATCCTTGTTTGCTTCATAAATGATTTTCCATTTTGAGGTGGTGCCATAAACTTCTTTGGAAATAGATGACAACGTATCGCCTTTGACAACAACATGCTCATTTTGCGCCCATGCCTGACTGACGCATAATGCCACAAACACCATGATTCCGAAAATTCTGTTCAACTGAAACTTTTTCATTGTCTGCCTCCTTTGAGTGGGATAATGCTTTTCGGTTCATTGAGTCCGAAATCGGAAATCTCATTATATTTACCGATTCTGAACGGGTTTTCCTCGACTTTCCATATAACGAGCCGCTTGCTCTTAACGGAAATAATATCATCTGTTACAGTAAATGCTGCCGGCTTCTCGGCTTCGGTTGGTATGGCATCTGTTTCAGATTCATTTGCAATTGCCAGTTTTTTTGCATGAATCTTTCCATTCTTTATTAAATAAAGAATCCGACGCTCTTTCATTGAAGCAGCCAGAGTTTCGACAAACTCGGTATCGGATAGTTTTTTAATTTTTTTATTATCCGGCTCCGGATATCCGTCACGGAAAGAATCATCAGGATCATACAAAAAAATACTCGGACGAGAATGCTCTTTGTCTCCGATAAATGCGATGCTTCTGTTATCCTGAAGATAAACAGGATATTCTGCTTTCGTAAACTCACGATGCAACTCAACGGTCTGTGCTGTATCTGAAAGTTCCCCGTTTTCTTTCAGTTCCACTATCAGTATATCTTTAGGCTCCTTGATATAAACGATTTTTGTCCCATCAGGAGAAATCGAAGGCGTTTTTCCGTGTTTGTGTCCTAAAATTTTTCTCATTCTGAGATTTGCAGCAATGATTATCGAATTATTTTTTTCTTTGCTTTTTGAATAATCCTTTTCTTCACTTTTTGAGTCATTCTTTTCTTCGCTTTGAAAAACAAACCATTGATTATCAAGAGATATACCGGGATTAGTCTGAGGCTCTTTCATTTTTTCAAAAAGCAGCTTTTTCTCAGCAGGCTTTCTGAGTAAATACAAGCGATCACCTTCACACACGATAAACTCGGCTCCGGAAATATCTGCAATCGGCTTTCGGTTGACTCCGAAAACTACCGCAATGATAATCAGCAGCAGCACAACTCCAACGATTGCCGGAATCCATATTTTCATGATAGGCTTCGGATCATCTTGTTTTTTGCTATCATCAGATTTTGTCTTGTCAGGACTGATATCTTCGTGCTGAAATTCATGATGAATCCAGTGTCGCAGTATATCAATCGTAAAACGAACCGCTTCATCATCATGTCGCTGCTCTATCAGGTCATCTTCTTTGAGCCATTTTATGACTTCCTGATTTTCCAATATATCCTTATTCGGTTTTCTGTATTCATTTTCATCGGCATCTTGGAGCATATCCGCCAAACGACGCAACATATTTTGGGATTGTTTATGTATTTCTTTTTGCCATATTCCTGAGATATATCCATGAGGATGCCTGATAACATTTTCAATGACTTTATCCAAAACACCTTTTTCTATCCATCTGCAATGTAATGTGAAATTGACTTCATCAACAATCACTTTGCATATCTGCTGAACATAAAAAGGATGACCGCCGGAGAGCCGATAAATTCTTTTTATTGCTGCTTCATCATACGTCAACTCTCCTTTTACAGGCTTTTCAATCAGATATTTAGTCTCTTCATATGACAACAGTGTATTGATTTTTATCTCTTCGGTATGAACCCCCAGTTTATTTTCCAAAATCCTTCCGAATTTTTCCGATCCTGCCATGATGAAATAAACCGGAAGTTCAGAGACATTATCTGCCCATCTCAATGCCTCTGAGGTAAGCAATGGTTCCGAAGTATTTTTTTTTTGCGGCTCGAAAAGATAGTTCAACGCTTCATACTCATCGCACAAAAAGACAAGTTTTCGGGGACTTATCTTGTTAAGACATTCTTTAATCAACTTTTCCAGTTTTTCAGCCCAATCTCCGGTTCCATTCAAAAAATCATCGGAAAAATTATTGAACTCATCAATTTTGATGATGGCTTTGCCAATCTCTGACGGCAAATCGTCATTTGTTTCGATTTTCGGAGCAATATCCTGAAAATCGCAGAAAATCCCATATCCGATCCCTTTCTCTTTCATATCATGCCCGACTTTTCTGAGAATCGAGCTTTTTCCCGAACGTTTGCGCCCTCTGAGGCGGACCACTTTTTTAATCCTCTGATTCAAAACCCTTTCAATGCCTCTGAGTTCCTGTTCTCTGCCGACAAACATCTCATTTGAAACAGGATTACCTGCTTGATACGGGTTGTTGATACGCTGAAAAGAATCCTGAGTCATCTTATCTTCTCCCTGCAATCAACTTTCTGATATTTCTCCAAATTCCATCACGACGAATGCCCAGCTTTTCTTTGAAGAATCGCTCGAGTTGTTTTGAAGAAATCTCATAGCCCTTTTCTCCTTTTTTCACCCATCCCAGATCAATCAGCGAATTATCAACGCGGGAAGTTTTTTTCTCCAAAACGTCTCTGATTTTGTTTGCCCCGATACGATTGAAAATTTCTCCGTAATACCCCTTTGACTTTAACTCTTTGTATGTCTCTTCTATAGCGCTCTCAAGCGGATTTTTCCCTTTCTGAAAATGGACATGCTCTGTCCAGATTTTTCCGGCAACATGGAGCGGATACGGACTGCATCCGAATTCATCTGTCAGTCTTTCAATATCATCCTTTTTCTCAGCCATTGACTCGGGAAGCCTTGATCGGATGAGTTCGGCAGCTTCTGCACGGGTCAGCGGAAAAACCGAATAAGAATCGAAAATATTGAAAAACGGAGAATCCAGCAGTTCGAATGACGCATTGAGACTCAGCAGTTTCAAAGGAGAAGTCAGAATACATCCCACATTCTTGTTTGTGGAAAACCATGACCTCAGACCTCCGTAAAATTTTACCGGAAACTTCTGATTCAGGATAACCTGATCGAAATTATCCAAAATAACCACAAGTTTGCAGTTATTCTTTTTCAAGTAATCTGTAATCCGATCAAGATCACTCCCGTCATTCAACCCTTCGATAGTCCAAATTTTTCCCACTTCATGGTAGAGTGCCTTGAAAAATCCCGCCACATCGCTGATGTTTCCTTGTCTGAGATTCATATACAGAAAGGTATATGCACCCGCATTTTTTCCCAAATATCTTTCCATCACTTTGGGCTGACGGATATAATTGACAAGGGATGTTTTGCCTTCTTTATGAAATCCGATAATCGCAAAACTCTGAATATCATCTGTGCCGAGCCGTCCGTAAGCAAATGATACGATTTTTTCCCGACTTTCTCCGATATGTTCCTCAATCGTATTGCAGGCACGGTCAGGATGAAAACTCAGCAGCGGCTTTTCATCATCCGAGGGTGGAGGGATGTATGGCTCTGTCAGCGTTTTTCCGTCTGACGCTGCTTTCACATCTGTCCATAACATCTCAGGTTTATGAGAAATAACTGCAAGAGCTTCTGCCTGCTTTTCATCAATGCCCAAAAATCCCTGAAGATGTTTCAGCAAATCGGACTGTGATAACAACAATTGCTTGTCTTTCATCAGGAAACGCACTGCCATGTCATAAAGCCATGATTGAAAAAAGACGAATCTGAAGAGATTGCCGAAATCAGAGTCAGTCTGAATATTCATATTCTTAATAAAAACAATCCATTCCTGCGGCAGTTTCCCGTCTGTTTTTTCATCGCTGTCCCATTCCCATGTCAGTTTCAAATCCCGCCAGTCAGCATCACTCTGAGGAATCGGAAGGTCAAACAACATCAGTGCCAAAGCCATCAGAGTGTTCGGCTTTTCTTTGCCGGCAATTGACGGAAGCCATTGGCAGATGCCGGATTTATGGATATAAAGATTTTCCATATCCCATGTCTGCTGAGAAATTCCCTGCTTCTGCATATAAAGCGCAAGGTCTGCGCTCTGCTGCAATATGGCGGCTTTCTCCAAAGGCGTCAGCAAAGAAAGACAGTTGCTGACCGGTTCATAATCTTCGGAAAAACTTGTCAGGACAATCCGGGTCTGCATTGCCAGATCAGACGGATTGATATGAAATTCGGCAATCCTGAACGCTGCCGGATGATTCAGCATCTGCCATTGTTTCAGATAAGATTGATATTCGGAAACCAACGATTGTTTATCCTGAATCAGCACGGTTGATCTGAAATTGCCATTGCCATCGTTTTGCCAACTTGTTTTTTCCACTGATCGTTTTCCTTATGTAGGGCAACCTTTTATGCCTATCGGTTGCCCATGTTTGTTCTGTTAGTCAATACTTCGGACAGTTTTTGAAAAACAAGCCTGTTATGCAAGATAACCTATTGAAAATACATGATCCGGCGATTTAAAATGCAAAACACAAAAATAGCATATAAACAATATGTTATGAAAAAGTGTCCGAACCATTGG
>CAZMDM010000072.1:0-8644 GCA_964564775.1 uncultured Desulfonema sp.
GTTTATAAATATGCTGATCCGACAGGCTGATTTCCTTCACAGCAGCATTGACCCGGCTGCATTCCTCAAAAACTCCCCGAATCTCTCTGACAAACGCTTCTGTCGCATGTTTCATTTCCATATCGCGAGTATCCGTTATCAGAGAATCTGCATTACTCAGAAGAAATTCGCCCTCTTTTTTCAGCAATTCTTCCTGTCCGTAAAAATTGCTGATCAGATAATTCGCTTTTTCTGTCAGTTGTGAAAGTTTCATTCCCGATTCGGCATTGGCAACAATTCTGCCGACATTTTCGGCAAACTCTGATCTCAGACTTTTCCGAATATAATTCAATAAAAATAATGCTATAATAATGATGATACAGAAAAAAACAACTATCATCACATTCATCATCAGCAGTTTGGCGGTGATGCTTTTTTTGCGGAATACGGGAAATAAACGTTTCATGTTTTCTGAAAACTCCTTATTCTTCTGTTTTCACCAGTTTCACAGAGGTTAAAACATTCGGATCAACATTGCCCCCAACGCTTTCAACACGGTAACATTGACAAATGCCTTGCTCTGTTTATTCTGGGTAATCGGAATCTGCGCTCTTTCTTCGGAATTGTTGCATAAACATACTCCACTTCACATGTCCGGGCAAGGATATTGTTTGATACAATACGTCCTCATATCAGCTTATCAGCGCAGTATTTTGAATTTCCTGTTTTCCTGAAATGCCTTCGGCATGATCGGAACGGTTCGGAGAGTATCCGGGTGAACAATATGGTTCTGCCCTTCCCGCAATCAGCCGTTCGAATTCGACCGCTACAACGACATGGGTATGAAGCTTCAGGATACCCCCATATTTTTCATCTAATTCCTGCTTATAGTTCGCCAACTACTGTAGGGCGTTATCTGTACAGCCGTCATAAGAGACGAAAGGTTGGAAATGTCATGAGATTTTTTGAAATGCAAGACGGTTATAATACAGACAACGCACGCGTATCCCGTGCGGCTTCGGTCATATCACAAAGAAGCTGACAGTGAAAGTGAAAACGGGTATTTCGTAAAGATGCTCTGCGGGTATCCGATTTTTCATAAAAAAAACAGAAGAATATCATAGCGAGCTTAAGCGGTTATGCGGAGCGGAACGCTCTTCTGTAAGACCTGCATTAATAATTCAGAACAAAAAACAAAGCCTCTCAGAATTATCTATTCTGAAAGGCTTTTATATTTATACGGCAGTCATTGCCGGAAAAGTGAATAAGGATTCAGTGAAATTAAAAACCGCCGAAAGCTGCTTCGGGAATTTCCACTACCGCACCGTTTCCGCCCATGATGGCTTTGATTTTGCCGTGTGTGATCGGCAGAATGCAGTTGATGAAATATTCGGCAGAGCGGATCTGTCCTTCATAAAATGCGGCATTTTTATTGCTTTCGATTTTGGAAAGTCTTTCCACATAATCAACGCCGGTTCCGTTGGCATCTTCGCCCAGAATGCTTTCCAATTTGGGGGCGGCAATTGTTGCCCGCCACAGCAGCATCCATGCCATGACGATATCCCCGCAGACTTCCATAAACGGATGGGCAAACGCAAATGCGTGCATGACTTTGGGAGACATTGCCATTCCGCCGATGTGCATGGCAACCTCACCCAGTTTGTTGACAGCTTTTTCCATTTTTTCAGCCATATCTGCCAGCGCACGCATATCTTTGGCAGTTTTGATGACTTTCTGAATGCGTCCGAACAGATCCATAACCGGCTTGCCCTGATTCATGCCCAGTTTTCTGCCGAGCAGATCCATTGCCTGAATGCCGTTGGTGCCTTCGTAAATCTGGGTGATTTTGCAGTCTCTGAGCAGTTGTTCCTGCGGATATTCTTTGATGAATCCGTAGCCACCATATACCTGAATGCCGTCGCTGCACACATCGAATGCCCGGTCTGTTACATAGCCCTTGACAATCGGGGTCAGAAGCTCGATCAAGCCCTGATATTTTGCTTTTTTCTCCAAATCATCCGTAGTTCTTTTCTTGTCTTCCAGATATCCGTGATAGTAAATCAGACTTCTCATGCCCTCGATATATGCTTTCATTTTCAGAAGCATTCTGCGGACATCGGGATGCTGGATAATGGGAACGGACGGAGCGGTTTTGTCCATCATTTTCATCAGGTTTTTGCCTTGAATGCGCTGTCTGGCATAATTGAGCGCATTGAGATAGGAATTGGAGGCACAGGCAAGTCCCTGCTGTCCGACCAGCGCTCGGGCTTCGTTCATCATCAGAAACATGGCTTTCATGCCTTTGTTTTCTTCACCCAGCAGGGTTCCCCGGCATTTGCCGCTGCCGCCCAGAGTCAGAGAGCAGGTGGCATTGCCGTGAATGCCCATTTTTTCTTCGATACCGGTGCAGACCACATCATTGAATTCGCCCAAGCTGCCGTCATCATTGACCCAGTATTTGGGAACCAGAAAGAGCGAAATTCCCGCAGTTCCGGCAGGCGCACCTTCGATTCTTGCCAGCACCGGATGAATGATGTTTTTCACCATGTCATGCTCGCCGCTGGAGATAAAAATCTTGTTGCCGGTAATGGAATAGGTTCCGTCAGGGTTTTTCACCGCAGAAGTGGTTAGAGCACCGACATCCGAGCCTGCACCCGGTTCGGTCAGCAGCATGGTTCCGCTCCATTCGCCGGTGAACATCTTTTTCAAAAACAGTTTTTTCTGTTTTTCTGTGCCGAATGCTTCAACCAGTTTTCCTGCACCGTGAGTCAGTCCCGGATACATCATCAGCGCATAATTGGCACCGTTGAAATAGTCGCTGGCTGCCAGAGAAACGGTTCTGGGCATTCCCTGTCCTCCCCATTCCGGGTCTTCGGTCATAGCGGTCCATTCGCCTTCTCTGAGCAACTGATATACTTTTCGGAAACACTCGGGCGGTTTGACATTCCCTTTCTCGAATTTGCATCCTTCCTGATCTCCGAGCTTAAGTGTTGGGAGGATTTCTTTGATCGCAAGGTTGCGCGCTTCAGTAACGATCATATCAATCGTTTTTTTATTGAACTCTGCAAAATCTTCATGTTTGCTGAGCTTATCCACTTCCAATTGTTCGAAAAGAACAAAATCAACATCTCTTTTGTCTGCAATGACTTGTGCCATTTTTACTTTCTCCTTACGGTTATTGTTTTGTATTGCCGATTCCCCGGATAAACAAGTCCAACAAGGGTTCTGCCATCGAAGCCAGATCATATTTTCCGCCGGAACGCAGCCATGTATTGATCACTTCTTCCACAGCCCCCAAAATAAAGCGCTTGACCAGACTCATATACAGATCCTTGCGGATGCTGCCTTCGGTCTGCCCCTGCTCGATGATTTCCAGCACCATGTCAAAATACATTTTCGACATGTCGCGGATTTCGTTTTTCACCAAGGGGAGGTTCTGCCGCATGACAGACTGATACACCATTGCCAAATTTTTATCTTTCTGAAATTCTTCCAAATGGCTTCGGACAAGATTTCTGAGTTTATCAACAGCGTTATCCGCTGTTTCCACTTCCTGCCGAAACACATCAAAAACCTGTTTGGCTTTGAAACTGAAGAAGTGAACCAGAATATCGTCTTTATTTTTGAAATACAGATAGATGGTTCCATCGGCAACGCCGGCTTCTTTGGCAATCTGGGACACTGTTGCCTGAAATACGCCCTGTTTGGCAAACACACTGACAGCAGCTTCAAGGATGCGCTGGTACTTGTCATTATTTTTTTCTCTGGCAGTGATAGGACACCTCCCTGAAACTTCAGCCCTAAAAAATGAATGAATGTTCATTCATTTATCAGAACTGTTTTATCAATGTCAAGAAAAAAATTTTCATCCTGTCAGAAAAAGTGAGATCAGGGGGCATCCGGCTTTATCCTACATTGGATAAAACAAGAATCGGGATGCTGTCATAATTGCCCGCTGCATCCATCACGGTCAGGGTAAATCGTCCCGGACGTTTGAACTGATACAGATGCGGCTGATTGATCTCCGTGCGACAGATCATTTCGCGATCCAGAAGCCAATAAAGTTCACCCTGCCCGCCCTGCGCCTGAAGTGTAATGACCGGAAGCTGGGTATCTGATCCCGGGGGACGGAATACCGTATCCGGCTCAATGCCGATAATTTTGACCGTATCCGGGACTGACGATACGATTTTGCCGCAGATCGGATCCATTTTGGGAATGCGGGAAGCTGCTTTTATACGCGGACTCAGCCAAGGGATAGATGCTTTGGGCCATCGTGCCACAGTTTTGGAAATTGGATTCGAAACCGGACAATCCGCTTCCACACGCAAGCCCGAAGCCGGATTCACCAAAAAACTCACCGGATTGCTCTGCCAATACCGATCTCCTCGATCGGGAAATGTGGGCGGTACTGTATCATTCAGAATCCATGCGATATGGCGTTCATGGCAGTACGGGTCATCTTTTCCCGATGGCGGCAATCCTATAGGCCAGCAGATTTCTGCTCGTTTTACCGAATCCGGCATCCGTGCGGTCGGCGCATATCTTCCGGGCAGACTGTCCACAATTGAAAACAGAAGCGGCGCGGCAGTGGCTGCTCCGAATTGTCCCGGAGACGGTGTTCCGTCAGGTCTTCCCACCCATACTCCGATGGTATGGCGATTCGTAACGCCGACCGTCCAAGCGTCTCTGAATCCGTAGCTGGTTCCGGTTTTCCATGCCACTTCCCTTGAATGATCCAATGCCAGCCGCCCTCCGGGTAGATCAGGTCTCCGGTAATCCTGCAAAATCCGCCGGACAATAAAGGCTGCTCCTGCAGAAGTCATGCGGCGGTTTTCTATCGGAGAATCCGTAAGATAGCGCAGTTTTCCGGACAATCCTTCCCGTGCGAATGCGGTGTACGCGCTGACCAGATTCTCAAGCGTTGCACCGACACCGCCCAGAATCATGGTCAGATTGGGTACCTGATGCGGCGGAAATTTGAGCGTCAAACCGCACTGACGCAGGCGGGTATCGAAAAAGTTTGGTGTGATGCGATCCAGAATATCCACAGCAGGCAGATTCAATGATCTTTGCAATGCTTCGGCAGCGCTGACGGGACCTGAAAATGTCAGCGCGAAATTTCCCGGACGATAGCCGGAAAACGATACCGGAGAATCCACCAGCAGGCTTTCCGAATGAATCAGGGATTCTTCCAATGCAAACGCATACAGAAACGGCTTCAGCGTTGATCCCGGAGAGCGATATGCCTGAATCATATCCACCTGCCCGAAACGGCTGTCATCAGCAAAATCCGCAGAACCGACATAAGCTTTCACTGCCAAAGTCTCGTTTTCCACTACCAATGCGGCGGCAGAGGTATGCGGCGGCGTATTCTGAATAAAGCCGGAAATAATTTCGCTGACGGTCTGTTGAACAAAGGGATCAATGGTGGTGCGAAGCGGTGCAAAGGGTTTTGCCTGATCTTTCAGTCTCTGCGCGAGAAGCGGCGCGATCATGGGTTTGGGATCGAATCGGGGAACGACCTGTTCCATTTTGGCATCATCCACAATGTCTTTATCCCAGACATGAAACTTTGTCATGCGATCCAATACTTTGTCGCGGGCTTTGCTTGCCAGTTTCGGGTGGCGATCCGGTCTTAAACGCGTCGGAGACTGCGGCAGAACTGCCAACAATGCGGCTTCGGCATGACTCAGTTCTTTGGCGGATTTTCCCAGATACGCAAAACTGGCTGCCTGAACACCCTCTATAGGTCCTCCGAACGGAGCGTAGTTCAGATACAGCGTCAATATTTCGTCCTTGCTGAAGTGGGTTTCCAACTGAACCGCCCGAAACATCTGATGAAGCTTGCCGGATACGGTTTTGGAATGCGGATGCAGAATGCGGGCAACCTGCATGGTCAGGGTCGAACCGCCAGATCTGGGCTGGCGATATCGGATCAACTGCCCCACTGCACGAATCAAAGATAACGGATTGATACCCGGATGTCGGTAAAACCAACGATCCTCGTAGTTGAGCAATGCCTGAATATACAGCGGAGATACTTCGTCTGATTTTACCGGATACCGCCATACGCCGTTTTTATCGGGAAAAGAACGAAGCGGCATGCCGTCTTCCGCCACAACCGTAATGGCAAAATTTTTCTCGTCTTCCGGCATGGATAAGGGAAACAAGATGTTCATCAGCAGGAACAGGCTGATGCTGTAAATCAGTAATGCCGACAGCATCAGTGATAATATACAAATACGTCTGTGAATCCCCAGCATTATTATACCCGAATTACAGATACGGCTGGATAGCCTTATGAAATTTTTCAGCCATGATCGTATATCCTTTATCATTCGGATGAATGGGATCGCTCATCAGCTCGGATTTGCCCATAATTCCCTCGAGCACATTGGGAATCAGCACCGCGCCGGTTTCCTTTGCCAATTTCTGGTATGCTTCCCTGAAACCTCTGCCCATCAGCGGAATATCCACGCCGCCGATAATCACCAATGCGCCTTTTGCCTGAATCGAGCGGACTATTTTATCCAGATTAGAAAAAGCTGTTTCTTTCGGAACTTTATTTTTCAGATCATTGCCGCCTAGGGTAATCAGAACGATTTTCGGAGATCGGGACAATACGTCCTCCTCAAGGCGTTGCAGTCCGTCCGAAGTGGTATCGCCCGGCACACCGGCATTGATAAGGGCTTTACCGATCATTTTGGAAAGCTGAGACGGATAATCCATATCCGAGCTTGCGCCGGTTCCATAAGTCAGGCTGTCTCCGAAACAGATGATATTTTCTCCCGAAGGCTTTGCATTGGTGATCGGATACGAGGAGGAAGAAAAAAAGTGTATCGCTCCCCATACAGCAGCAATCAGAATAAGCAGAATAAGAGTTTTTTTCACAGTTTATGACCTTTCCTGTCCGCGGATAGACTGTCATATATATCCGACATCAGACACACTCTGTCAAGCCCAAAAGTCCGAATATATCACTGAAAACCCTTGACTTCACTTCTTCTTTCATTTACTAGGGTTATCCTCTATATCACAGCAAAGGTAAAAAAGACTATGAGAGCCGAATTTCTGCCGTTTTCCCGTCCTGCAATTCGCGAAGAAGATATTGCAGCAGTCATCGATGTGCTGAGATCGGGATGGATTACCACTGGACCGAAAAATGCCGAATTCGAAAAACAATTCTGCGAATATACCGGATCTTCCGAAGCCGTTGCCCTGACTTCCGCGACAGCCGGAATGCACCTTCTGCTTCATGCCCTAAGGATCGGCGCGGGCGATGAAGTCATTACTCCATCCATGACATGGGTATCTACGGTGAATCTGATTGTTCTTTCCGGCGCGAAACCCGTGTTTGCCGATATTGACAAAGATACGCTGATGGTAACACCGGATACGGTCGAAGCCTGCATCAGTGAAAAGACCAAGCTTATTCTTCCGGTTCATTTTGCCGGTGCTTCAGCAGATATGACGCGGTTGCGAAATATAGCCTCTGCAAAAAATATCTTTCTTGCCGAAGACGCGGCTCATGCTTTGGGAACAGAATGCAGCGGACAGCGCATCGGAAAGCAGGGAACTTCGATTTTCTCATTTCACCCAATCAAAAACATCACTTCGGGAGAAGGCGGCATGTTCTGCTCCGATGATCCGAAATTGTCCGGACATATCCGGCAACTGAAATTTCACGGACTCGGCGTGGACGCGTATGATCGTCAGACTCAGGGAAGATCACCGCAGGCACAAGTCTTGGAACCCGGATTCAAATATAACCTGCCGGATATTCTGGCGGTGCTGGGTTTATGCCAACTGAAGCGTCTGGATGAATTCAACCGGAAACGAGCCGAGCTTGCCGCATACTATCTGAAGAGACTTTCGGAAATTGATGAAATCATTCCATTATCCATGCCGGCATATCCCATGAAACATTCGTGGCATCTGATGATTGTGCGTTTGGATATTGACAAAGCAGGCATGAATCGGGATCAGTTCATGGCAGCGTTGAAACAGAAAAATATCGGCACCGGACTTCATTTCCGCGCGGCACATCTTCAGAAATACTATGTCGAAGCAATGGGAATGCGCCGGGGAATGCTTCCCTCCACCGAATGGAACTCGGATCGGATATGCTCTCTGCCGCTGTTCCCGGATATGACGAATGATGATGTAAATGATGTGATTGATGCAATGAAAGAGGTGTTGTCTGCGCGATCGGATATAAAATATTGATTTCTGAGATTGTAAAGCATTTCAATATGCTTAAAAAGTGTCCGAAGTATTGTATTGTGTAAAACATGAAAACAGGATAGAAAATAAAATCAGGCTTTGCTATTGAAAGATACGCTTTTGTCAGAAAAGGGGGAAATATGCGGATAGCCATTATCGGCGCAGGTGCAATGGGGAGTTTGTTCGGCGGACTCTTGTCAAGTGCAGCAGAGGTAACGCTGATTCGCCGTTCCGAAGAACATGTTCGGGCAGTTTCGGAAAACGGGCTTGTGATCGAAAAAAATGACGGCTCGTTTCCGACCTATCATCCATCTGCGACCACTGCTCCCGAAAGCATCGGACACAAATTCGATCTTGCATTGATCTTCACAAAGTCTTATGATACGCAATCTGCCGCGAAAATCGCCCAGAAATTGCTTCATCAGGACGGCGTGGCATT
>CAZMDM010000073.1:0-11804 GCA_964564775.1 uncultured Desulfonema sp.
AAGAGTTTAATCCCTAGTGGGAGACATATTGCTAAGAAAATGATAAATTGATGAAACTCACTGAATAATTGGAAAAAACCTGTATTCAGAAACAGGAAAAAGTATTATTTGAAATAGAACATATCAAGGGTATCCATTACAAACTCGTTGCCAATGTTTCCAAAGCAATTTTCACAAAAACCGTTTTTGACGGTGGAGATGATCCCGCACAATGCTATCTGGGCAATTGGATCAATCGATATAAAAGCAACAATGCCGGAATCAATGAGGCATTGAACTCATTGTCGCCTTCCCATACCCTGCTTCATCATGCGGTCAAAAAAATCAAAACTCTGCTCTCGGAAGGAAATACTGAGGCAGCTGTCAATACCCATATCCGCGAACTGACTCCAGCATCTGAAGAAATCATGAAGCATTTCGATATTATCAAAGAAGAGGCAGACAAGGCGGGAAAAATATTCGTTCTGATGAACGAACAGGCAATGGAAAAGTCTTACTCAAAGCAGATCGAAGCTCTGCCTCTGCTGGATAAGCTGGTGGAAGTCAATGCCAAAGAGATTCGAAATGCAAAAAAAATTGCGGAAGAGGAAGCTGCCCGAGATAAGATGATAGCTGTATTCGGAATGCTGCTCGGAGCGATAACGGCGCTGTCTTTGGGAATATACCTGAGTCTTTCGATCAGCAGACCTGTCAATCGGATTGTCGAAGGATTGTTTCAGGGCGCGGAGCAGGTTGTGGATGCTGCGACACAGATCGCGTCCGCCAGTCAGAGTCTGGCAGAAGGCGCATCGGAGCAGGCTGCTGCTGTCGAGCAGACATCTGCTTCGATTAGCGAAATGGTAGGGTCTGCGCTGAAAAATGCGGAAGATTCGGATCAGACAAATCTTTCCATGTCCCAAGCATCTCAAGCGGTGGAAAACGCTGAGTTATCCATCAATCATCTGAGCGATTCTATGGAAAAAATATCTCAGGCAAGCGCGTCTACTCAAAAAATCATCAAAACCATTGATGAAATTGCGTTTCAGACCAATCTTCTTGCGTTAAATTCCGCGGTGGAAGCTGCCAGAGCAGGTGAAGCAGGTGCAGGTTTTGCAGTCGTAGCCTCTGAAATCCGCAGCTTGGCAATGCGTTCGGCAGAAGCAGCCAGAACTACGGCGGAACTGATAGACGGAACAGTCCGTCAGATTCATGCCGGCGAGGACATTGTATCAGACGTCAGAGATATCTTTGAAAATATTTCGTCAAGAGCAAAAGATGTGAGCAGATCGGTCAGCGATATTGCCATATCATCAAAGGCTTTGGCAGAAGGTGTCGGCTTCGTCAACCAGGCAATTACAGATGTGAATGTGGTTATTCACCAAAATGCCGCCAATGCCCAGCAATGCGCTGCTACATCTGAGGAAATGAGCGCTCAGGCGGAAGTGATGAAACAGTTCGCAGCAGAACTGCTTGTTCTGGTGAAAGGATTTCATAAACTACGTAATTCTGAGCGATCCGTACATATTTAAACGAGAGGAATTTATGATTAAAATCAATGAACATTACCTGAAGCTTCAGGCATCCTATCTGTTTTCGGATATTGCCAAACGGGTATCCGCATTTCAGAACGCCTATCCCGATCAGGAAATCATCCGGCTGGGTATCGGCGATGTTACCCGTGCATTGCCGAGAGTGTGTATCGAAGCCTTTCATAAAGCTGCAGATGAAATGGGAAATGACAAATTGTTTCGGGGATACGGACCCGAGCAGGGCTATCCCTTTTTGCGGGAAAAAATTGCGGAACACGATTTCAACGTCAGAGGAGCGGATATTTCGCCGGAGGAAATTTTTATCAGCGACGGAGCCAAATGCGATACCGGCAATATTCAGGAAATTTTCGGTCAGGATATCGTCATTGCCATTCCCGATCCGGTATATCCGGTATATCTGGACACCAACGTCATGGCAGGACGAACCGGCAATTTCAAAGACGGCAGATATGACGGTATTGTATATCTGGACAGCAACGCGTCAAACGGTTTTTTCCCTGATCTGCCCGAAACACCGGTTGATCTGATTTATCTCTGTTTTCCCAACAATCCTACCGGCGCGACCATCAGCAAAGCGCAGCTGAGTCAGTGGGTGGAATATGCTCATCGGAACAAGGCGATGATTTTGTTTGACGCTGCTTATGAAGCCTTTATCCGGGACGATTCTCTGCCGCATTCGATTTTTGAAATCGACGGTGCCAAAGAGGTTGCCATCGAATTCAGGAGTTATTCCAAAACCGCAGGCTTTACCGGAACCCGATGTGCATATACCGTAGTTCCCAAAACCTGTATGGCGTATGACAGTTCAGGGAACAAACACGCGCTTCACAGTCTTTGGAATCGCCGGCATACCACCAAATTCAACGGCGTATCCTATCCGGTACAACGGGCAGCCGAAGCGATTTACAGCGAAGACGGCAGGCGGCAGACCCGGCAATTGATTGATGCGTATCTGGCAAATGCAGCATTGATTCGGAAAGAGATGTCCGCTCTCGGATTTGCCTGTGTCGGCGGTGATAATTCACCCTATATTTGGGTGGATACCGGGCGGGATTCATGGGCGTTTTTCGATCTGCTTCTGAGCAAAGCTGGAGTGGTCTGCACACCGGGCGCGGGATTTGGCAGATGCGGTCAGGGCTTTATCCGTATCAGCGCGTTTAACAGTTTTGAAAATGTCCGAACCGCGATGGATCGGATCAGGAAGGTATTGGCATAGCAATTTATGGCGGGATTTATTTCCCGCCCGATTGTTTCACGTAGAACAAGCAGTTTTTCCAAAGTCAGCTTTGTGTCATTACATCTTTGTGTCTACCTATTTTTGATATTTCCGCTTTACACTTATATCATATCCGAATATAATTCTTTCAGATCAAATTCAATCAGCAGAGGCAGATATGCGTCGGAAGAAAATTTTGCAGGTAATTGAGCGATTTGACGTTGCCGGAGCGGAAACAGTGGTCAGAGATATTGTGGTAAATCTGCCCGCGTCCGAATGGGAAACAGAAGTTTGTGTTTTACAGAATATCGGCAGGTTGGGGGCAGAGTTGAAGGTTCGGGGCTATCCGATCCATCATCTGAATTGGAAATATGATACACACTCTCAGACACGCGTTATCCGCAAGCTTCATGCCCTGATCAAAGCCCGACAGGTCGATCTGCTGCATTCTCATAGTACTGCTGCATGGTATTTTGCGAGCCTCGCCCGTATCCCGGTGAATATCGGACATTGCGTAACCCTTCACGGATTCAACTGGGGAAAAGCTCACTGGAAAACTAATGTGACATGCGCGGTGTTGTCGCGGCTTACCGATGCGATTGTCATTGTTTCCGATGGAATCCGGGACTATCTGAAAACGATTCCTTGGTTTGCGCTGAACAAGGTACAGACCGTTATCAACGGCGTGGATATTCGTATTCCCGAATCTTATGACAAAGCTGAAAAGCGAAAAAGTCTGGGATTATCCGAAGATGATTTTGTGTTGGGAACGGTCAATCGCTTTTATCCTGAAAAAAATATCGAAATGCAGATCAGACTGGTTCATGCGCTTGCGCCCGAAATTCCGAATCTCAAGCTGGTGGTGGTTGCGGAATTTTGCGGAGAGTATGAACGGATCAAAACATTGGTCAGACAATTGAATGTGGAAGACAAGGTTGTTTTTACCGGATTGCGCCGCGATGTGCCAGAATTGCTGAATATTTTCGATATATTTGTGATGAGTTCTTTTTCCGAAGGAACTTCTCTGGCGCTGCTGGAAGCACTCTCAAGCGGGGTCGTACCGGTGGTCAGTAATGTCGGCGGAAACAGCAGAATCATTTCTCATGAAGATAACGGAATTCTGTTCGATGTGCATGATATCGTATCTCTCAAATATCATATTTCGGATTTGTATCGTAATCCTGAAAAGCGCAGCCGCATCGCATTCTGTGCTAAAGAAAGCGGAAAAAAATACGGTATCGCAAATATGATACAAGCGTATGAGAAGATATATGACAATCTGCTGAGACGAAGGGGGAATGTATGCGGAACAGTATAAGTTCTTCTCGTGTGGATATACTGGTTCTCGGACTCGGACCTGGAGGACTCGGAATTCTGAGGTCGCTTCGGGGATATGACGATATTCGGAAATACGGAGTAATATTCAATCCTCTTACGGAAAAAGGCAGGCGGACGCGGCTGTGCAATGTGCTGTCATGGCCCGATCCCAGAGAAAATAAAGACGGATTCGCGGCATCACTGATCCGGTGGATACAAGACCGGGAAAAAGTCATCATATTTCCGACGCGGGATGATGAAGTCTTCTGGCTTGCCGAACATGCAGATATCCTGCCGTCCAATGTTCTGTATTATCGGAATAATTACGGACAGATCAATCGTCTGGCGAACAAGTTTCCGGCTACCGAACTGGCGGAAAGCTGTGGGCTGAAGGTTCCACATTCAGTTGATATTGCTGAGAATATACCGATTCCGAAAAATTTTGTATTTCCGGGAATTATCAAACCGTCATCCCTTGTTCCCCGCGATTTTCCCCATAAAAATCTGATCGCCGAAGATGGCGAACAATTGAAACAGATATTGGATACTTACCCGTCTTTACGGAATACATCCATTCTTCAGGAATATATTCCGGGAGGAGATGAGCGGATGTATGAATGCAACATTCTTGTGGGGCAGTCAGGCATGACACTTGCAAGTGTGGAATTCAGAAAGCTGCGCCAGTATCCCGTGGGACGCGGACTTGCTTCATTCGGATACACCTTTTCGGACAAAGAGTTATGTCAGATATCCGAAATATTGATGAAAGCATCGGGTATCCGAGGACCTGTCAATTTCGAATTCAAAAAAGACAGCCGGGATGAGCGTCTGGTGTTTATCGAAGCCAATGTGAGAATGCCTGCGTACAGTTCTTTATTTTCACATACCGGAGCGAATCTGACCCGGATATATGTGGAGGATTTGCTGGGAGAATATCACGGATATAAAAACAATTCAAAACCATGCTGCTGGATGCACGAAGATTTGGACGCGGCAAATGTGCTTACCCGGAAAGTGGATATCGGTATTGCCGAATGGATGAAGTATCTGATGAAAACCGACGCATTCGCATTCTGGTGCAAAGAGGATCCTATGCCGGGAATCGTGAATTTTTATCAGTTTATTCGAAACTCGCTGAATCGCCTGAGCCAGATGCTGAGAGGTCAGAGAGAACTATAATGCTTCAGACATCGAAACAGACAGATGTGTTAATTCTCGGACTTGGTGTGGGCGGCATCGGAACACTGAGACTGCTGAAACATTGCCCCGAAGCTCGTGTTTACGGAGTCGTATTTGATTCCGAAAATGAAAAAGGCAGGTTTACCCGTCTTTGCACAGTATTGAAATGGCCCGATCCCAAGTATGACAGCAGCGGGTTTAAGCAGAAACTGATCCGATGGTCAGCAGATCGGGAAACAGTGATTGTGTTTGTTACCCGTGATGAGGAGGTCTATTGGCTTGCGGAACATGCGGATATGCTTCCGCCTCATCTTCTCTGGTATCGCAATTCGCCCGAACTGATAAAGTGTTTGGATAACAAAATACTATCAGCTCAACTAGCGAGTTCCTGCGGCTTGAGAGTTCCGAGTTCATATCCGATTTTTCAAAAAGCAATACCTTCGGGGTTTGTCTTTCCGGGAATAATCAAACCATCAGGAATTCCTCCGAACAATTTTCCTCACAAAAATCTGATTGTCGAGGATGGGGATGGGTTTTATACGGCATTGGATACCTATCCCTGCCTGTTCAATGCGTCTGTTCTTCAGGAGTATATTCCCGGAGGAGATGATCAGGTGTATCAGTGTACAGCACTGATCGGAACCCGCGGAACCATGCTGGGCAGTATCGAAATCAGAAAACTGCGCCAGTATCCGGTAAAACGGGGAATCGCATGTTTCGCTTACACCCTGCTTCATCGGGAGCTTTCCGATTTATGCAATCGTCTCGTTCAGCAATCGGGTATTACAGGATTTATCTCTGTCGAATTCAAAAAAGATTATCGCAACGGACAATGGGTGTTTATCGAAGCTAATCTGAGAATGCCGGGATATAATTCTCTGTTCGAATGCACCGATATCAATTTTGCCCGAATGTATATTTCCGATCTGTTGGGAGAATATCGCCATTCCGAAAAACTCGAAAACAGTCGGAAATATTATTGGATGCGGGAAGAACTCGATTTATCGAACGTGGTCAATAAACGAGTGAATATCGGCATTATCGGATGGTTGAAGGATATCATACGGACAGACGCGTTTGCATTCTGGCACAGTGATGATCCGATGCCGGGCATGGCAAATTTTGTCCGAATCGTAAAAAGTTTTCTGAATATGCTGATACGGATTATTCAAAATAAACTCTCTCGTTGAGAGTGCAGATGCGATATCGGAGGTTCGGAAAATATGTTTCTAAATTATATCAATAATTTCAGAGGTATCGCTATTCTTTTTATTCTGATGGGACATTGTATGGATGCGTTTGCATGGCATCATAATGAGTTGACTTATGATATCCTGAAGTTTTTCATCAAAAACGGAACCGTATTGTTCGTATTTATCAGCGGATTTTTGTTTCAGCATCTGTCTCATAAATATCAGGTAAGAACCTACCTGCTCACCAAAGCCAAAAATGTCATTCTGCCGTATATTATCGTTTCTTTGCCTGCAATCATTTATTTTACCTGTATCTGTCATCGTGAGGATATGCCGGATGATTTTTACGATCATTCTATAATCGCACAAATCCTGTTATTTTATATCACGGGCAGGCATATTACGGCATTTTGGTTTATTCCTATGATTAGCTTATATTATTTTATATCTCCTATATTGCTCAGACTGGATAAAACCCGATTTTTCTATTATTTACTGCCTATCTTCATCGCTGTTTCCGTATTTGTACCGAGAACCGGCAATGTTTTGATCAATTTTATTCATTTTTTTTCCATATATGTTTTCGGAATGTTTTTCAGCAGATATAAAACTATAATATCGGATATCGCAAACAGATACGTTTTATGGACATTACTATTCTATTTTATATTGTTCCTGTTGAATATATATGATTTTTATTTCGATTGGGAAGGCGATTATCTCAACTTTATGAGCAAAATAACCTTGTGTGTGCTGATCATATCTCTGCTTTACAAGTATGAAAACAGAATACGGGATAAAGGGAAATATCTGGCATCTGTCAGTTTCGGACTTTATTTTATTCATTCCTATGTGATTCAAGCGTTGAGATATTTCCTGTCCGGTCAATGGGGCGGTCTTATTTCTCCCAATGGTTCGGTGTTTCTTTTGGTATTGTTTTGCACGACAGTGATTGCGATTTCCGTTTTGCTGATCGAAATTATAAAAAAAATATTCGGAAAATCAAGCAGACAGATCATAGGATGCTGATCGGAGAAGAGGGGTATGAATTTCAGAAAATTATTCGCGCAAAAATTTTTTATTCCGCTGTTGTATCGGTATTGGAATGTCCCTGCGCTTTCGGAATATGCCGAACTGATGAGACATGACAATTGGTCTGCGGAGCAGCTGAGAGAATTACAGGAACAGAAATTGATTGAAATACTGCGATATGCCGCTGTTCATATTCCATATTATCGTAAGATTATGGAAAAATCCGGCATTCGGACAGAAGATATCCGAAATAAAGATGCGATTTCTGCCTTTCCTATACTCACCAAAAAGATCATTCAGGAAAACTTCGATAATTTGGTCGCTCCGAATATGAGCAGCCGGGAATACACCACAGAACATTCCGGAGGCTCAACTGGTCAGCCCACCAAAGTCAGAAGATCGCTTTCAGCTCGTGCTGCTGTTCATGCAGCAACATGGCGGGCAAACTGTCGGATGGGATGGGAACCGGGAGATCCGTGGGTGTGGTTGTGGGGAAGATTAAGCACCACCGAATCGTCATGGCGATCCAAGTTATTGAATTTTTATAAAACTTTCGCGTGTCAGGAAGCATTTTTCAACGTACATGGGCTGGATCGGAAAAAATTATCGGATTTTACTCGCTTTATGCGCGGGTTCAGACCCAAAATCATCGAGGGCTATACCAATGCGCTTTACTACCTCAGTCTTCTGGTCAGACAGGAAAATCTAGCTCTACCCAAGCTTATGGGGGTTGCCAATACCGCAGAAACGCTTTTTCCGGATCAACGCAAAGTCATCGAAGAGGTATTGGGATGCAAGGTGTTCAATCGTTACGCGTCTTCGGAAGTCGGCGTTATTGCAACAGAATGCTCTGCGGGTAATCTTCATATCGTTGTTGAAAATATTTATATCGAATGCGTGGGAGAAGACGGAAAAGCACTGCCTCCGGGAACACAGGGCAAACTTCTGATTACGGATCTGAGAAATTATGCCATGCCTCTGATCCGATATGAATTGGGGGACACGGGCATTATGGCATCCTCCCCGTGTGTATGCGGACTTCCCTATCCTTGCTTGGAAAAGGTGATCGGCAGATTAAGCGATATATTGCGGCTTCCGAACAAGAAAATTGTTTTTCCCGATGATCTGGCAGAAATTTTTTATCCTCTGCAGATGGTGAAAAAGTTTCAGGTGATACAGGAAAACGCCGATAAAGTACGGGTGATCGTTGTTTTGAAGACAGCGACTGAGGATGAATCGCTTACCGCACAGATTTATCGGAATCTGAAAATCGCTTTGGGAGATGAAGTTGAAATATCTCTTGAGTTTGCAGAAGATATCCCGATTCTTCCTTCTGGCAAACACCGTATCTGCATCTCGAAACTGCCGACATGACAACTACCCGAAACTCTCCCATGATCTGAGAATTTTCCTACCTTGTGAATACTTTTTCTATCCTATTGCTGCTTTTATACCGGAAGACTATTATGTCCCCAAACATATAGAATAACAACGAGCAGCATTTGAAGGATCGGATTATGGATCAACGTATAAAAAATATTTTTTTAGCATCCGGTTGTTTTGTCATTGCGGAGGTAGCTCAGGCACATGACGGAAGTCTGGGAAATGCTCATGCTTACATTGATGCGGTTGCCAAAGCCGGGGCGGATGCGATCAAGTTTCAAACCCATATTGCAGATGCCGAAAGCACGCCTGATGAGCCATGGCGGGTTAAATTCAGTCATCAGGATAAGACCCGATATGACTATTGGAAACGCATGGAATTTACCAAAGATCAATGGCAGGGCTTATATGATCACGCTATGGAAAAAGGGTTGATTTTTCTATCCAGCCCCTTTTCTTTCGAAGCCATAGAGATGCTGAATCAGATCGGTATTCCGGCATGGAAAGTGCCTTCAGGCGAGATAACGAATTTGCCTCTAATCGAATATATGGCTCAAACCGGCAAACCCGTTTTCTTATCAAGCGGAATGTCTTCGTGGAACGATCTGGATGCTGCGGTGGAGATTCTTCAATGCCATAAGGTTCCTTTTGCGATTTTTCAATGCACCACGTCATATCCGTGTCCGCCGGAAAAAATAGGACTCAATATTCTGGAACAGATCAGGTCTCGTTACGGATGTCCTGTGGGATTGTCCGATCATTCGGGAACAATCTATGCCGGGCTTGCTGCTGCAACGCTCGGTGCCGGTATGATCGAAGTGCATGTGGTTTTTTCAAAAGAATGCTTCGGTCCTGATACTCCTTCTTCCCTTACTTTGCCAGAACTTCGGCAACTTACAGACGGCGTAAGGTTTATCGGAAAAACGATTGCTCATCCGACTGACAAAGACGCTTTGGCAAATGAGTTTTCCGAGATGCGATATATTTTCGGAAAGAGTCTGGTTATTGCACATGATCTTGATGCAGGACATCGGCTGGAAAAAAGAGATATTCTTCTAAAAAAACCCGGAACCGGCATTCCTGCTGCCTATTTGAACGAATATCTAGGGCGTGTGCTTCGTTGTCCGGTAAGCAAAGGCGTGTTTTTGAAAAAAGAGGATGTAGAATAGAGAGGTCGGCTATGAAAAAGGTATGTGTGGTATTGGTTGATCGGGCAAATTACGGACGACTCAAACCGGTAATGGGTGCGATTATGGCTCGTCCGGAACTCACATTGCAGGTTTTATGTGCCGGAACAATGGTGTTGGAGCGATTCCAGCAGCCGTTAAAAATCGTAAAATCGGACGGATTTCCGGTAGATGGCGAGGTATTTATGGAATTGGAAGGCTCCAATCCGTTGACGATGGCAAAATCAGTCGGTTTCGGAATTGTGGAGTTTGCCAATGAATTCCGGCGGCTGAAACCAGATATCGTGCTTCTGATCGGAGACCGATACGAAGCGCTTGCCGCTGCAATTGCTGCCGCATACATGAATATCTGTATCGTCCATATTCAGGGCGGGGAAGTTTCGGGTTCGATTGACGAAAGCGCTCGTCATGCCATCAGCAAATTCGCTCACTTTCATTTTCCCAGCACCGAGCGCTCCAAGGAATATCTGATTCGCATGGGAGAGAAACCGGAAACTATTCTGGGGGTAGGATGTCCGGGAAGCGATATTGCCCGAAAAGCAGACCATACGTTGAATGATGATATTGTCAACGGACGGGGAAGCGGCGCGATTATTGATATCACCCGCCCGTTTTTGTTGGTTCTTTTTCATCCGGTTACCACAGAATACGGCGGAGAAAAAGCTCAGATCAGAGAACTTCTGAGCGCTCTGGGACATCTGAAACAGCAGACGCTTCTGTTGTGGCCCAATATTGATGCGGGTTCGGATCATATCAGCAAAGCCATACGAATTTTCAGAACCGAGAATCAATCGGATTGGCTCAGAACGCAAACCAATCTTTCACCGGACCATTACCTGAAAGTGTTGGCAAATACCGCCTGTGCTGTCGGAAATTCGAGCAGTTTTGTTCGGGATGCCGGGTATTTCGGCACGCCGGTTGTGCTGGTTGGCAGCAGACAGGATGGGCGGGAACGGGATAAACATGTTCTCCGAGTAGCTCCTGTTGCTGCTGATATAGAGGCTGCGATCTGTCAACAGCTTTCCCATGGACATTACGCTCCGAGCAGCTTGTACGGAGATGGATATGTTTCGGATCGAATATCGGACGCGTTGGTACATCTGAACCCTTATACTCAGAAACGATTATATTATCCTGAATCCGAAAGAAAGGCGGCATAATGAAAACACTCGGTGTCGTAACTGCTCGCGGAGGCTCCAAAGGCATTCCGCGTAAGAATATCGTTCCGATTTTGGGTAAGCCTCTGATCGCCTATACCGCAGAAGCTGCCCGCGCATCCGAGCGGATGACCCGGGTGATTCTCTCTACGGATGATGAAGAGATCGCAAAGATTGGACAGCAATGGGGACTGGAATTGCCGTTTATGAGACCTCCCGAGTTGGCACGAGATGATACCCCGACACTTCCGGTGATTCAGGATGTGATCCGAAAACTTGAATCACAAAACGAATTTTATGACGCGGTGATGATTCTGCAGCCCACGAATCCGCTCAGAAGACCCGAAGATATTGATGGCGCAATTGCACTTTTAGAGAAAACCGGTGCGGATTCCGTTATTTCTTTTACAGATGTGGGAGAAAAACACCCGGCTCGGATGAAATTCATCGGTCAAGACGGGCGTGTGATTGATCCGCCTTTTGCCGAAGCTTATGAAGGACACCGGCGTCAGGAACTTCCGAAACTGTATCTTCGGGAAGGTTCTGTATATCTGACCCGCAGGGATGTATTGATGGAAAAAAATTCTATCAAAGGGCGCGATTGTCGGGCA
>CAZMDM010000074.1:0-5841 GCA_964564775.1 uncultured Desulfonema sp.
GTATCAAGTATCAAAAATCCTGTTGCTATGTTATCTATGATTTGTTATAAAATTCAGATTTATCAAATCGCACGCTCCCGGACTGTAATTTTCGGTGCTTTCTGCCAGAAAGTCGGATTACGGATTGATGGGCGCGGCGGCATAACCGAGAGGAGATAAGTTCAAATGGCGTATGTTACCATGAAAGAACTCCTGGAAGCAGGGGTTCATTTCGGTCATCAGACCAAACGTTGGAATCCCAAGATGAAGCAGTACATCTTCGGGGCAAGAAACGGCATCTATATCATCGATCTGCAGAAAACCGTGCGGATGTTCAAGACCGCGTACGATTTTGTAGTAGATACGGTGGCTGCCGGAAATTCGGTGCTGTTTGTCGGCACCAAAAAACAGGCTCGGGATACGATTTTCGAGGAAGCTTCCCGGTGCGAAATGTTTTATGTGCAGAACCGCTGGCTGGGCGGAATGCTGACCAATTTCAAAACCATCAAGCAGAGCATTGACCGGCTCAATTATCTGACTGCCATCGAAAACGATCAGACCATCAATCTGTTCCCCAAAAAAGAACGCCTTCAGATGGGCAAAGAACGGGCAAAACTGGAAATCAATCTGGGCGGTATCCGGGAAATGGATGCACTTCCGGGAGCGATGTTCATTGTTGATCCTCACAATGAAGAAATCGCTGTGCGCGAAGGCAGACGTCTGGGCATTCCTATCGTGGCAATCGTGGATACCAACTGCGATCCCGATGCGGTGGATTATGCCATTCCCGGCAATGATGATGCGATCCGCTCCATCCGCCTTCTGACCTCCAAAATGGCAGACGCGTGTATTGACGGCAGACAGAAATATGCGGAACAGCAGCAGGCAATGAGCGATAAAGATATTGACGCAGGCGATGCGGATATGCCGATAGCCGCTATGGATGAGGATAAAACCGTTACACGGAAAGTGGTTTCCAAAGGCGACGGACCCATTGTGGAAGTCATCAGACGAAACCCGGGTGCCGAAGTATCCGAGGTTCAGGAGTAAGCCGTGAGGCATGTCGTCCTTTTATGAATGGGCGCGGATTGAAACAGAAATAGGAGAACTGATAATAATGGCTGAAATCAGTGCAACAATAGTCAAACAGCTTCGGGAAAAAACCGGAGCAGGCATGATGGATTGCAAAGAGGCGCTGGCTGCCTGCGGCGCGGATATGGATAAAGCAATAGATTTTCTGAGGAAAAAAGGACTTGCTACGGCTCAGAAACGTGCCGGAAGAACCATGTCTCAGGGCATTGTCGAATCTTACATTCATTTCGGCGGCAAAATCGGTGTGCTGCTCGAAGTCAACTGCGAGACCGATTTTGTGGCAAAAACCGATGATTTCAAAGAATTTGCCCGGAATATCGCGATGCACATCGCAGCAACCGCACCGTTGGGAATCAAAGCTGAAGATGTACCGCAGGATGTGATTGAGCGGGAAAAAGAAATCTATCGCGCTCAGGCTTTGGAAAGCGGGAAGCCCGAAAAAATGCTGGATAAGATCGCAGAAGGCAAGCTGGCGAAATTTTTCAAAGATAGCTGCCTGCTGGATCAGCAGTATGTCAAAGACCCGAACAAGACGATTTCGGATTATCTCAATGAAGTGATTGCCAAAACCGGTGAGAATATCACCATTCGGCGTTTTGTCCGTTACCAACTGGGAGTATAACACTTGACAACAACATATCGTCGGATTTTGTTGAAGTTGAGCGGCGAAGCTCTGATGGGAAATCAGGGCTTCGGCATCAGCCCGGATATGATCAAATTCGTGGCAGATGAAGTGAAAGCTGTCGCTGATATGGGCGTACAGATCGCTATCGTGGTCGGCGGCGGCAATATTTTCCGCGGCATTGCGGCAAGTTCTTACGGCATGGACAGAGCTTCTGCGGATCACATGGGAATGCTGGCGACTGTGATCAACAGCCTTGCGCTTCAGGATGCCATGGAGAAAAAAGGCATTCAGACCCGTGTTCAGACCGCGATTTCCATGCACGAAGTGGCAGAACCCTATATTCTGCGCAGGGCAGTTCGCCATTTGGAAAAAGGGCGTGTGGTGATTTTTGCTGCGGGTACGGGAAATCCGTATTTTACCACAGATACGGCGGCGGTGCTGAGAGCGCAGGAAATTCACGCGGAACTGCTGCTCAAAGCCACCAAAGTCAACGGCTTGTATGACTCTGATCCGGTCAAAAACAAAGATGCCAAATTCTTGAAACATATCAGCTATATGGAAGCCATTGAAAAGCAGCTTCGGGTCATGGACATGACTGCGATTTCGCTCGCGATGGACAACAAACTTCCGCTGATTGTTTTCGACTTGAACGGCAAGGATAATCTCAGACGTATTGTCTGCGGTGAAGATGTCGGTTCGAGGATTGATTAAATAAAGTTTTCGGGGGCGCAGAAAGATACTGCGCTCCATAACTGGTTGATAGAAAAGATGGATAAGCCACCTTTCATATCCAAGCTAAAATTGAAGAATTATAAGAATATCGTTATTGAAGATGATCTTCGCTTCAATAATCTGAGTATTCTTATCGGTCCGAATGGCTGCGGAAAGAGCAATCTTATCGGAATATTTCGTTTTTTAAAGGATTGTTTAACTGATCCGACTGAAATACAGGAAACTACAAGTTTTGAGGAGGCTATCAGAAATCTTGGAGGAGAGAAAATATTAGACCGAATAGTTAAAATACCCACAGATGTTTTATTCGGTTTTGAATTTTATGCTTTTAGACGAAATATTTACCTCGATATTGGAGTTTCAATTAGTAATATTTATGACTTTATTGTAATTAGTAAAGAATCTCTTGATAATAGAAAATCTGATTTCGGAGATGAAGGTGTTCTTTATTCAGCGCATAATTCAAAAACATGTGAGGGTTTTGTTTTACTGGATAACTCAGAAAAATTTGAGTTAAAAATTATTCCGCATAATCAACTATTGCTGAAATACCTTCCTAGGTTGGTTGAGAATATCAAAATATCTGACGATATTACAAAATTTTATAATTTCCGTCGTTATCTGATTGAAACCATATCCAAATGGCATTTCTATAATGCAAATTACATGGATATAAATGAAATTCGTCTGTCAGAGCCGAAGCTCAGAACCGGTGATATATTTCTTTCTGCAAATTGTGAAAATCTTGCGCGGGTCATATATAATTTATTCCAAAAAGATGTTGATTTTGATGAAAAACTCAATCAGTCAATAAAACAAATTCTGCCGATGACGAAAAAGGTCAGAGCCATTCATGCAGGCGAGCTTTCTCTGACAGTAGAATGGCATATTGACGGCATGAAAGAGCCTTTTTATTTATATGAAATGTCGGACGGCATGGTCAGAATGCTATGCTGGGCGGTGATGCTGCATTCTCCGAGACTGCCTTCTCTGCTGGTGATAGAAGAACCTGAAATCGGAATACATCCTGCATGGATGTCGGTTCTGGCAGAATGGATCAAATCTGCTTCCGAAAGAACGCAGGTGATTATCAGCACTCACAGCCCTGATTTACTGGATCATTTTACAGAGAGGCTTGAAGATGTGATATGCTTTCGTTTTGACGGCAAATCTCATTTTTTCCCGAAGAACCTTATCCGAGAAGAGGTAGCTGCAAAACTTGAAGAAGGCTGGCAGCTCGGAGATTTGTATCGTATCGGACATCCGTTTATCGGAGGATGGCCATGGTAGTGTGGCTGTTTGCCGGAGGCGGCGAAGCAGAAGTCAAAGGACTTGTTCAATTTCTGAGGAAAAATTTCACTCATTATGATTTTGAAATCAAAACGCCTATCCGAAACAAGCCGGGTCCCAAGGCGGATCAGGCGTATAAAGCTTATGGAAAAACAGGTAAAAGTTTAGCGGCTCAGATTAAAGAAGTATTTGAAATATCTTTAAAATATCATCGTTGCGATGCGATTCTTATAATAGATGACTTGGATTGCAGAGATTATAAACAGCAGCATCAATTTTTCTTGAATACTTTAGAGACATATAACATAGAAAATATAGATAAAATTATCGGTTTTGCCGCGCCTGAATTAGAAGCATGGATAGTTGCGGATTGGAATAATACATTTGCAAAATATAGTGATTTTCGCGGATTTCATCAGAAAATGCAGTATTGGCTGAGTACTGATGGGAAAGTTTCGTTTGAAAAGCCGGAATCATTCAGCGAATATGATCCGCAGAAAGGAGTTTGCAAGGAAAAGCTTTCGGAAATGATTATTCAGGCAGTATGGGAAACGAGTCGGAAGCGATTTTCAAAAGCAATCCATACGCCGGATTTGCTTCAGATGGCCAATCCTGAAAATGTTGCTTTGAAATGCCCGTTGTTCAGAGAATTATATAGGAATTTGAAAATGAAGCATATTATTTGTTAAAGGATTAAGTCTATGTTATCTGAAGAAGAACTCTTAACAGAATTGACAAACTTGGAATCCGACAGAATTGAGCGTACTGTCTCATATAAAGAAGATAAAATTGCTCCGGCGGTATGTGCGTTTTCCAATGATTTTCCGAATCATAAACAGTCAGGATATATATTTTTAGGCGTCAAAGATGATGGCAGTATTGCAGGCATGACAATTGACGATAAAATCCTGCAAGGATTGGGCGGGGTTCGTTCAAATGGCAATGTCCTGCCGCAGCCCGCGATGATAATCAGCCCTGTTTATAAATTTGCAGAAGGAGATGTTGTTGTCATAGAAGTTCTGCCATCGCCGCATCCTCCGATCCGATATAACGGAAAAGTATGGATTCGGGTAGGTCCCCGCAAAGCGATTGCCAATGAAGCTGAAGAGCAGATATTGACTGAAAAACGTACTGCTACGGCAAAAACCTTCGATGCAAAACCGTGTTTCGGATCGGCTCTCAGCGATTTGAATGTTGATATTTTCAGAAGCTATTTACGACATGCGATAGATGAGGAAATTCTTGCTGAAAATCATCGGGATATTCAGCAGCAACTGGCTTCTTTGCGCTTGTATGACGGAGTGTACAATTGTCCCACGAATGCAGGCATTTTATTGATCGGAAAAAATCCTTTGTTTTTTCTTCCGGGAGCTTATGTTCAGTATGTGCGTTTCAGCGGAAAAGAAATGACCGCCCCTGTAAAATCGGAAAAGCGTTTTCACGGAGATTTATATACGGTATTAAAAGGCTTGAATGATTTTATCAAAAATGTGATTATCGAACAACGTCCCATTAAAACCGATTCTATGCAGGAATATGCTGCTCGGAATTATCCGTTTTGGGCATTACGGGAATTGGTAATGAACGCGGTCATGCACCGAAACTATGAGTCAAATGCGCCGACATATTGTTACGAATTTTCGGATCGTATAGAAATAACAAACCCGGGCGGATTATACGGAGAGGTGCGCCCTGAGAATTTTCCGAATGCGAGCGATTATCGAAATCCGGTCATTGCCGAAGCCATGAAACATCTGGGATATGTCAATCGCTTCAATATCGGCATCAGACAGGCTCAGTCAGAACTTCGGAAAAACGGCAATCGCCCTGCTGAATTCGATATCGGACTGATTACAAAATTTTCCGTAACGGTGTTCAAACATGATTTGTTTTTATAAAAATCAGAATCAGGCGTAATATAAAATTTTAATGATAGAAAGGTGAACCCATGATCGAATCTGTTCATAAAGATACCAAAGAGAAAATGAGCAAATCCATTGAGGCATTGAAAAAAGACCTCAAACGGGTGAGAACAGGACGTGCTTCTGCGTCATTGCTGGACGGAATCCGGGTGGATTATTACGGAACGCCGACCCCTCTGGCACAGATGGCATCGGTATCTG
>CAZMDM010000075.1:0-1890 GCA_964564775.1 uncultured Desulfonema sp.
TGTAAAGTGCCCGGTTAAGAAACTCCTTGACATCTCGCCAGACCAGCTTCGGATTCGCCGGAAGCATCAGCGCGATAATTCCTGAAACAATCGCTGCAACAGCAGAGGTTCCGCCGAATTCATATTTGATTACCGAAAGATTGATTGTGGTGATATATGCGGATTCTCCGTCAATCGGAGCGCAAACCATCAGAGTCGCGCCGGGTTCGCTGTAATACGCCAGTCTGCCTTTGTGATCGGTTGCACAAACGGCAATCGTATATCGGGAATTGGCATACCTGTCATAATTGACATTATCTCCTCTGGCTTTTCCGTTGCCGCATGCCCAGACATAAATATTTCCAAGTCCGCCGCGTCCGTTTTTGATATTATTTTCAAATGCTGCGCTCAACAGATGTCCCGGTCCTTCCAAACGCTTTCCGTCATCCGTAGGTCCCCAACTGCTGCTGTATATATGGATCGAATTGTTTTTGTAGGAAAGCGCCAAAGCCTCATCCGCATCTGTTTCAGCAGTGGCAACGATTCGCAATCCGGCAATACCCGCTCCGTAGGCAACTCCCACTCCGCAGGTTTTGTTGCTGGCTGAAGCAGCCACGCCTGCACATGCTGTGCCATGATAATCATAGCTGAACGGGCTGGGGTCAAAGTCATCATAGTTGAAATCATAGCTGAGGTCCGCCCGGTATTTCAAGGCAATATCAGAATGCGAATATTGCAATCCGTCATCCGAAATGGCGATCACAATGTTCTGTCCCGTATTTCCGCTTTCCCAAACCGGTACGACATTGATATCTTCACCGGGCGTACCGCGGGACTGCCCGATATTTTGCAGATGCCATTGCTCGGAAAATAAGGGATCCTGAGGAAGCGATCTCGGATAACGCCAGCGTGCTATTTGCTGCTCGGACCATCTTACTTTTGCATTTTCTGTAAGTTTTTTCTGAACAGCGTCTGCCGTATCTCTCAGCCTGCTTTCGGGAAAACGGAACAGATACATCCCATCAAGTCCTGCAATCTGTCCCAAATTTTCAGCACCCATCTCTTTTGCAGCAGAATCAGGATTTTGACCGGAATCAAGATGCACTGCCCATTTTTCAGTGAGAGTCCGTTCATCGGGAGAGCCTTTGCTGACTATAATATCATCTGCATATACAAGCAAATGCCAGATAACAATCCACAACACAGCATATCCTGCACTCAGATGCAGATAAGTTCTTTGTCTTTCCATTGTCGGATATAATCCTCTTCGTTGAGCCGATCTTTTCGGATATCGGTAATCCGTCCACCGACAAATATCATCAGTTCTTCATAAATATCTGGATGAATAGCGAAAAATTCATTTTGAACCGATTTCCAAAAATTTTGCATATCCTTGATGCTCTTTGCCATAAAAAGCCTCCTTTGCTGTATAGAAACACAATCATATTGTCAACAGTTTAATCACAGGAGTCAATAAGGCAAAAGCGCATTATGCGGTAGAAATCTCCTGCTTTGCATCCGTGTGCGGCAATTTTACTGTTTGCAATATATTTCTCTTGTATGATATTCTGACGCCGAATCTGGAAGCTGATAAAGGATCTGATGTGGATAACTCCCAAAATCTCACCGTAATTACCACGCATATTAATGCGGATTTTGATGCTGTGGCATCCATGCTGGCGGCACAGAAGCTTTATCCGGACGCATTGGTGGTGTTTCCCGGATCTCACGAAAAGACGCTGAGAAATTTTTTTGTCCAGACCATGGTCTATAACATGTTCAAACTCGCGGATATTCGAGTACTTGATTTTTCGAAGATTACGCGGCTGATATTGGTGGATACCCGGCAGCCCGGTCGTATCGGCAGATTTTCCGAACTGCTGGAACGACAGGATATTGAAATCCATATAT
>CAZMDM010000076.1:0-1618 GCA_964564775.1 uncultured Desulfonema sp.
TAAGTTGTGAACTCAGTATGAAGCTTGCCATTTCTCGCTTCGAGTACTTTGCCGTCGGTAAGTCGGTGGAGCCCAAAAACAAAAAAGATCCTACCAAACCCGATGCCATCGAAACCGCCAAAGCCAACGGATATACGGTAACATCGGATCGTGCGGGTTTTGAAACATTGAAAAAAGAAAGCGGAAAATTCATTGCCATGAACAAGCTGGTGGATCACGATGCTGCCATGTATTACACCGTGGATCAGACAGACAAAGAACATATCTCTTTGTCGGAATTTGTTTCCAAAGGCATCGAACTGTTGGATAATCCCAAAGGTTTTTTTATGATGGTCGAAGGCGGAAAAATTGACTGGGCATGTCATGCCAATGATGCCGCAGCCTCGATTCACGATACGCTGGCATTTGACCAGTCTGTGGCAGAAGCCGTGAAATTTTATGAAAAACATCCGAATGATACCCTGATTATTGTTACCGGAGACCACGAAACCGGCGGCATGACTATCGGATTTGCCGGTACGCAGTATTCCACATTTGTGGATAAAATCAAATATCAGAAAATGAGCTATATCGAGTTCGGAAAAAAACTTGAAGAGTACAAAAAAGCCCATAGCTCTGATGCCAAATTCGAAGATGTTCTGCCTCTTATCAAAGATGCGTTCGGTCTGTATGTGATGAATGCGGATGAAAAAGCTGCTTTGGAAAAAGCTTTGTCAGAGGGCAAAGCCAAAGATGCCTCGGATGATGCCAAAAAAGCAGCCAAAGATGCAGAGAAAAAGCTGAAATACAGCATGGCGCTGACCGATATGGAACTTCAGGTACTGAAAGACGCATTCAAAATGAGTATGGCAGGAGAAAAGGAAAAATCTGAAAATGATCATACCTATCTGCTTTACGGCGGATATGATCCCTTGTCTGTCAAGCTGACCACTATTTTAAACAACAAATCAGGCATCGGCTGGACATCGTATTCGCATACCGGTGTTCCGGTACAGACCTCTGCCATCGGCGTTGGCGCGGAAGTATTCAACGGATATTACGACCAGACGGACATCTACAAAAAAATGATGAAAATCAGCGGATTGTCAGGTTAAGCCTACTGTCTGATTCTACCCCGGCAACAGGAGAGTTTTTCCTCTCCTGTTTGCTATTGAGAGATAGGAATTATTTCCGATGAAGCGATTGTTGAACCATCATGTTGTATTTGTTCTGATTGTCAGTGTGATCATTCTGATATTGCTGATAATGCCCGATCTGTACACCAGCCCTTATGCCAGACAGGAAGAACGCCGGATCGGAGAAGTGCTTGAGGTGGATAATACATTTGTCCGTCAATACGGCATTGTCAAAATGGGAGGTCAGCGTCTGAAAGTCCGTCTGCTCGAAGGTGATGACGCAGGCAGAGAACTGGCGGCAAACAATGATCTGATCGGAAAAATGGAAAGCGATAAGATATTTCAGGTCGGGGACCGGGCTTATGTGATACTGTCAGTTTCCGGGGATAAGATTATATCTGCAACTGCTTATGACCATTACCGCCTGTCCGTAGAACTGCTCCTGCTGCTTTTATTTGCCGTGTTTCTGACCGGTTTTGCAGGATTGAGCGGTTTCAAGGCAA
>CAZMDM010000077.1:0-3535 GCA_964564775.1 uncultured Desulfonema sp.
GATATGTCGGCACGGATTCATGCTGTGAAAACAAAAAATTCAAAAGCAGATCACCGTCCAGGCGTTTTTTTTCAGATCGGTATTGATCCGATTGTGTCCGCAGGAACGCCCACCTTTATCAACGAACTGATCGAACTTGCCGGAGGCAGAAATCTTGCAGCAGGATCGGTTGCTTATCCGCGTTTTTCCCAAGAGAAGATACTGTTTCTGATGCCGGAAGTCATTATCATCACCTCTATGTCAAGGGGTGGCAAATTCGAAGAAGTGAAAGCACGATGGAATCAGTGGACTCATCTGCCTGCGGTGAAAAACAGGCAGATTTTCATCATCGATTCGGATATAGTGGATCGCCCGACATACCGTTTGGTCAGCGGACTCGAAATTCTTGCCGCGCTGATTCATCCTGAATTGTCGGAATAAAACTTTTTCTCACTTTCCACGAAAAAAATCTCTTCGTTCAGGTATCGGGCAGTTTTTTACCCCAACACATCATCTTTGATTTTGAAAGTTGACCCGATGTGATTGTAATTTTTTTGTTGCCCTCTTTTTTCAATCGTGCTAACAAATCAGAATTTACATCGGAGGAAATATGACAGACAAACGAATTTATAATTTCAATGCCGGACCTGCCGCGCTTCCGCTTCCCGTACTCGAAGAAATCCGGGATTCTTTTCTGAATTTTGCAGGCTCTGGCATGTCCATCACCGAAATCAGCCATCGTTCCAAATGGTTCGAAGATGTGATTAATGACGCAGTTGTCAGAACCAAACGGATTCTGAAACTGGATGATCGCTATCAGGTTTTGTTTCTGCAGGGCGGTGCAAGCCTTCAGTTTTCCATGATTCCCATGAATCTGCTCAAAGACAATGAAACTGCGGATTATATCAATACCGGAACATGGGTTGCCAAAGCCATCAAAGAAGCCAAAATTCTGGGCAAAAAGATCAATGTGGTCGCGTCATCGGAAGATCAGAAATATTCGTATATTCCCAAAAATTTCAAACTCAATCCCGATGCCGCTTACGTGTATATCACATCCAACAACACCATCGAGGGAACCCAGTGGGACCAATTTCCTGAAACCGGCAATGTTCCCCTGATTGCGGATATGTCTTCGGATATTATGTGCAAGGTGATAGACACCAAACCCTTCGGGTTGATTTATGCGGGCGCACAGAAAAATATCGGTCCTGCAGGCGTGTGTATGGTGATTATCCGGGATGATCTGCTGAAAAAAGTGCCGGATACCCTGCCGAGTATGCTGAAATACACAACCTACAGCAATTCCAATTCGCTGTATAACACCCCCCCGTGCTTTGCGATTTATACAGTTCAATTGGTCTTAAAATGGCTGGAAGAAACGGTCGGCGTGCTTGAGAAAATGGAAGCTGTCAACCGTCAGAAAGCCAAAATGCTGTATGATGTGCTGGATGCCGGTGGATTTTACAAAGGAACTGCAGAAAAAGACAGCCGCTCCTTGATGAACGTAACGTTCCGGCTTCCGAGTGAAGATTTGGAAAAGAAGTTTGTCAAAGAAGCCACAGACAACGGACTTGGCGGTCTGAAAGGGCATCGCTCTGTCGGCGGATGCCGTGCTTCGATCTATAATGCCACCGGAATTGATGCGATACAGGCATTGACAGACTTTATGAAAACCTTTGAAAGGAAAAACGGATAATTCCTTCACTCCCCCTGCCCTGACACGGAAAGGGGGATTCTGTTTTAAGGAAAAAAACATCATGCCTTTGATAATTGCCCATCGGGGAGCAAGAAGCGAAGCTCCCGAAAATACCAAATCCGCATTTGACAAAGCCATGAGCTACGGGGTTGACGGATTCGAGTTTGATGTCCGAATGAGCAAAGATGGCAAAACCGTGTTGTATCACGATAAAACGCTGTATAAAATCAATCGTACCCGGAAACGGATTGCAGATCACACTTACAATGAATTGTGCAAAATGGATTGGGGGGCATGGTTTTCGCCGGAATATAAAAACGAGCCGATAGTAACACTCAGCGAAATCTTGGCTTTGTATGCTCATCGTACAAAACTGATGATTGAAATCAAGTCCGATCCGGAAGACCGGAAATCCGGCAGACATCTTGAACTGACAGATTTGGTCTTGAAAGAACTTGATAATCCGAATATCAGGCAACATTTTGATAATATTTATGTTTTGTCGTTTGATTCGGATGTTTTGAAATACGCGTATCATCAATCCCCGAAAATCCGATATGTTCTGAATTTATCGGAAGATGACAGCCCGACAAGTTTCAGAAATATTCTTATTCAACCGCGATCCGAAATCAATTATTTACATGCCTTATGCGTCAATCAGAAATACCTGTCTTCTGAGTTGGTTGAATTTTGCCGGAAATTGAAAAAACAGATTATGATTTATCCGTGTAATACGCGAGCACAATTGAACAGAGTTCTGGCATTGACCGCGGATGTAGTGATGACGGATAAGCCCGGATGGCTGACCGATATATATTATGTTTCGGGTTTTTAGCGGCATATGTTTTGCTTATATGCGCCTATCCGAACTTCAATATTATTTTTACCCGAACCCGGAATTATCCTGCTTGCAGGAATGGCTTCCCATCCCCAGTTCCGTCCGTAAGTTTCATATCGCAATTCATGGATAGCTCTGTCTGATACCCAATAATCGATCAGCATTTTTGCCGATGTCCGATTCCGATCTTTCAGGATTGAACCATAAAGATTCAATGCTTCGATTTCATCCAGATAACTTTCGACAAACATGCTTGTTGTATTATCCGCCCATGATTTCAGGCGGCAAATCATTTCTCTCTGATCTTTCGGCGCATCACAAATACCTGCAAATGCCAGAGAAACCTGTCGCTGTTTTTCGTGATCTTCGGGGCGATGATACTCGAAGCCCGAAAGCTCATACAATCTGACATGCGCCATATACCAAAATGCCTGAATCATTCCCGCAAGATCAAGCAGCGGATTTTCCCGAAAATCATGATCTGCTGCCACAGGTTCTTTTGCAGGCGGTCCCTCAAAATCCAGCCAGCATATCCGATCTGCCACAAGCCCCTGATCTGCATGAAGATCACCGTGAATCTGCGCTTTCATTACAGAGCCGGGCGATAAAGGGCGAATCGTAAGCGATCCGAGCTTTCGGATCAGATTTGCCAACATAGTTGCATCGGGATGCTGCAAACTTCTGTGTTTCAATGCAGATATTGCCTGAGAAAAATTATGTTTTTTGCGATAATGCCAGAGAACGATATCTTCTTCTGTTGCCGGGACTGACTGGAACTACCGCTTGTCGCATCTCAGAAATGCCGCGGGCATCAGTGCAATTGCTATAGCAGTTTCTTTAGTACAATCAGCGTTATCTTCAAAATTTTGTAAAGATCGGCTGAAGACTTCTCCGACCTGAACTGTACTGTTCACGGCTTCCATCAGAATATTCAACGGCGTTGCCCTGCGGAAAGCCGGATGATAATACGCGACTCCATAAATTTCAGCAATATTCGGATAGGCCGCAGACATAAGGGC
>CAZMDM010000078.1:0-3401 GCA_964564775.1 uncultured Desulfonema sp.
TTTTTGTCCTACCACATTCGCGATTTCCTGACAGGGAAGTTCGCGGATTTCCGTATCGCCGTCTCTGACAATTTCCGTAGTCTCGCTGATCTGTTCGAGAATTTTGTTATATTCACGAAACGTGTTCACCATCGGCAGCAATTCGGCATGTTCGCGTCCGTATTTCTGAAATGCTTCCCGATCTCTGAGTGTGGCAGGATCACTGAGCAGTTCTTCCAGCTTGACAAACCGCTCTTCAACGCCGTTTAATTTATCCAACATGGGGGAAAACCCGCTCCGGCATTGTTATTTGTTGAGTTGAAATTTTTCATATTTTTTACGGAAACGTTCGATGCGACCGGCAGTATCGATCAGTTTCTGTTTGCCGGTGAAAAACGGGTGGCAGCCTGAGCAGATTTCCACGCGGATATCGGGTCTGACCGAACCAGTTTCGATCACATTGCCGCACGCGCAGACAATCTGAGTTTTCTGATATTTGGGATGAATTCCTTCTTTCATGGGATACACAACTCTCCTTTGTTTTAAGCATTCATGGATTTCAAAAAGTCTTTATTATCCACTGTTCCGTTCATTTTTTCAAGCAAAAATTCCATGCTGTCCACCGGATTGAGAGACGCGAGAAGTTTTCGCAGAATCCACACGCGATTGAGCGTTTCCGGATCCAGCAGCAGTTCTTCTTTACGGGTGCCGGATTTTTTGATATCAATTGCCGGGAACACGCGGCGATCTGCCAGACGCCGATCCAACTGAAGTTCCATATTGCCGGTGCCTTTGAATTCCTCGAAAATCACTTCGTCCATTCTGCTGCCGGTATCAATCAGGGCTGTGGCGATAATGGTCAGACTGCCGCCTTCTTCGATATTTCGGGCAGCGCCGAAAAAGCGTTTGGGGCGCTGAAGCGCATTGGAATCCACACCGCCGGACAGAATTTTGCCGCTGGGCGGAACCACCGAGTTATAGGCTCTTGCCAATCGGGTAATACTGTCCAGTAAAATAACCACGTCTTTTTTATGTTCAACCAGACGTTTGGCTTTTTCGATCACCATTTCCGCGACCTGAACATGGCGTTCTGCCGGTTCGTCAAATGTCGAACTGATGACTTCGCCTCTGACCGAACGCTCCATATCGGTTACTTCTTCGGGGCGCTCGTCAATCAGCAGCACAAACAGCATGATATCTTTATGGTTGGCAACAATGCTGTTGGCAATGAACTGAAGCAGCATGGTTTTGCCGGAACGCGGGGGAGAAACAATCAGCCCTCTCTGTCCGAAACCAATGGGGGTGAGCAGATCCATAATCCGTGTCGAATAATTGTCTGAATTGGTTTCCAATTTGACTTTGCGGTTGGGATACAGCGGGGTCAGATTATCGAACAGAATTTTTTCTCTGGCAATTTCAGGGTCTTCATAATTGACCGCCTCGACTTTGAGAAGGGCAAAGTAGCGTTCCGATTCTTTGGGCTGGCGGATCTGTCCGGATACGGTATCGCCGGTTTTGAGATTGAACCTTCGAATTTGGGAAGGCGATACATAAATATCATCAGGACCCGGCAGGTAGTTATAGGACGGCGCTCGTAAGAATCCGAACCCGTCCGGCAGGATTTCCAATGTGCCTTCTCCGAAGATCATGCCGTTTTTTTCCATCTGCGCCTGAAGCAGGGCAAAAATAAGGTCCTGCTTGCGCATTCCGGCAGCTCCGTCAATATTGAAATCCTTTGCCATCTGAGCCAATTCGCTGATTTTTTTGTGTTTAAGCTCAACAATGTTCATGTACATACTCCGAAAAATAATGTTGGTGTTTTCATGGATGATGTTTAAAGAAACGACAATAAACCTCTTGTATGCCCCGCAAGATTGCGTGTACACGGTAAGTGTTCGGATGGGATTCGCGGCGGCGATTACGGAGAAAATGGGTGGACATCATGCCGTAAATGATTGTATTCTTATCCGATGATACAGAAAATGTCAAGAGCTTTCGGTGATATCTGTTTTCTCAGAGATATCTGATCGGACAATAATAGAAAGGGAGAATACTGCCGTATCCCCCTTTGATTCTTTTTGTCAGGCAGAAGCAATCTCCCTGCGTTCTTTGATTCTAGCAGCTTTGCCTCTGAGTTTTCTTAGGTAATACAATTTGGCTCGGCGTACCTTGCCTTTGGTAACGACCTCAACTCTGTCAATGCTGGGCGAATGCAGCAGAAATACACGTTCCACACCCACGCCGTAGGACACTTTTCTGACTGTGAACGCAGCATTGGCAAGACCTCTTCTCTTGCTGATGACCACACCCTGAAATGCCTGAAGTCTTTCTTTATCGCCTTCTTTGATTCGGACATGCACTTTAACCGTATCTCCGGCTTGAAAATCCGGCACATCAAGGCGCATAAATTCGCGATCGATCTGTTTGACAATTTCCAACATAATTCCGATTCTCCCAAAATATAAAAAATTTACTGATACTCTCCGACCAGACGATCCAGAATGATCGAAGCCGCGGAGCGTACCGACAAATGGTTATAATCCGTATTTCCCAAAATCGGATCCAAAATATAATCTGCCTTGAACATCACTTTCGGAGCAAGCCCCCAAGCGGTTCCGAAAATCAGCAGAAAAGGTATATCCTGTTTCAGAATATCTCGCAGTTGACGATAGCCGATACTGTTCGGATTCCGACGAGCACAGGTAACGACTGTTTTTGGTATCTGTCCGTCTTTTAATCGAATATCATTTATCACATCTTCCAGCGAATCTTTGATCTGAATGCTTCCGAATGCCTGCTGTCGACTCGGATTATAGCGTGATCCGCCGCCGCTTGTCCAGTGAGATACGATTTTTTCTATCAACGTTTTCTGGTCTTCCAAAGGCGTTACCGCATAAAAAGCCTTCACTCCGTAAGTTGCTGAAAGTCGGGCAATATCATGCAGATCGAGATTCGTAACCGCAGAAGTTATCGTTTCCCCCTGCTTGTTCATCACCGGATAATGCAGCAGGCTCAGATACAGATTAGGCATGAATCGCATTTTTATCAATTATATTCCCGATTTCCGAATGCCATTTTTTCAAAATTCTGATTTCCGCATCGCTGAATATTCTGTTTTTCAGCATATCCGGTCGCTTCAAAAAGGTGCGGATCAGCGAGGTTTCCAGCCGCCACTGCTCGATTCGGGCATGATGACCGGAAATCAGCACCTCCGGCACGGCTTCCCCTTCGAAAATACTCGGACGGGTATAATGAGCATGTTCCAGCAAGCCATCGGCAAAAGAATCTTTCTCTGCAGAATCCTCACCACCCAACACGCCGGGAGTCAGCCGGCTCACAGCCTCGATCATCACCATCGCGGCAAGTTCTCCACCGGCTAGCACAATATCCACGTTAGAACTTTCGTCACAAATGCAATTCTA
>CAZMDM010000079.1:0-4853 GCA_964564775.1 uncultured Desulfonema sp.
AAGTCACGGGAGCCCCCGAGAAATACACAGGGTCAGTCGTCGGCAGCGTCAGAGGGGTATAAGAGACAGGCATAGCAGCCACTTTGTCCAGATCAATCGCCATTATCAGCGTAGAGCATCCCATCCGCGCAGCAGCCAAAGCGGCCTCACAGCCCGCATGTCCCGCGCCAACCACAATCACATCGTATACTCTGTCATAAAGAGCCATAATTATCCGATTTTTCTCAAATCATCCTCTGTCAGACCGGTAGCTTGGCAGATGATTCCGACATCCAAACCCATTTTCAGCATATTCTGAGCAGTTTGCAAGATACCCATTTCAATTCCTTTTTCAATTCCTTTTTCAATTCCTTTTTCGATACCCTTTTCGATACCCTTTTCGATACCCTTTTCGATACCCTTTTCGATACCCTTTTCAATTCCTTTTTCGATCCCCTTTTCAATGCCGATTTCCATACCTCTTTCCAGCGCATATTCGATTGCTCCCTGAGCATCGGTAGTCGCTATTCCACATTTGTCATATTCCTCATATTCATCCGTGTCCATATTGGCAACACGGGCGCGCTCGAACGCGTCGGAAAACGGTTTTTCATCAAATCCTTCGGGAACAGTATCGAGTTCCCCGGCTTTCTTCATAAAATACGACCATTTATCCAGAGGAGTTTTCAGTTCCGACAAGGCTTTGTCAAACTTGGAAAGTTCGATAAAGTAATATACGACTTCGGTCAGAAAGTTTTTTCCGGTTTCTGTTTCGGTGGTCAGATGACAGGAGCAGTAATGCGGAAATTCTTCGAACAGCGTGAAATCCGTGACCGTGATTGCAACAATCTGATTGAGTTTTGGGTAATCCTGTCCCACAGTAATCTGGTTCGCGTAAGCTTTTGCCGCATTATACTGAATCCGCTTCAGAAACGCCCTGACTTTCAGCACTTGCATCTCCACGATATACGTAATGCCACGATGATCCGTGCATTTAATATCCAGAACCGTTGTTTTGAGCGTTCTGACTCTGGGCGGCAGATAGGGGTCCTGAAGCACAATGTTTCTGATGCGTCTTTCGCCGTCGAGATTCATCACACTTTCGATAAAGCTGATCAGAATGTCTTTGGCATCTTCGGAGCCGAATATCTTTTTGAAAGCAAAATCAATCCGGGGATCTATGAACTTTTGCATAATACCCACCTCCTTTTTGAAAATACAAAGGTCTGATATTCGATTATGATATATTTATCTCGGAAAAAATACAAACCCTTTTTCAAAGCATCTGTTCAGTGCTGATGCAGAGAACAGTCTGTCTCTGCGTCAGGACGCGGCAAGACGTTTGAGATGGCTGAACATTTTTGCCGGAAATTTCGGGCTGCATGGAAAGATGGCATTGTTGGCAAATACCGGATCGGATTCGAGATCATAACGGGATGCTGCAACGGCTTTCTGCCAAAATGCGGTATGAGGAATGGGCGTATAATGCGTCAGGATCGGCATAATGCCGCTTGCGATGACGGTTTTTACAGAATGTTCGACAGATTCTTCCGATTGTCCCGGCAGTCCGACCAGCAGATACGCGCCGACCTGTTTTTTATCAAATCCTGCGGATTTCAGGCAATGAACCGCACGCAGAAACTCATTTTCCGTAACTTTCTTATCCCACTCGCTTCTGTGATCGAAATCCGTGGTTTCAAGCCCCAGTTTTACGGTTTCGAATCCGGCTTTGAACATCAGTTCTGCCAGATACGGCGTAATTTCCCGGATATGCAGCGCATTAGGCGTATGAAAAAAAATCTTTATGCCGGATGAAACGATTTTTTCCAGCAGGGGAATGGCATACTGTTCCGCATCTGTCAGCAAGGCATCGTCATAAAATGCAAAATCCCTGACATGGTAAGTCCTGTGCCAGAAAAAGATTTCTTCTGCAACACATTGGGGCTGCCGGCGCCTCAGTTTCGGCTCCAATATCCGTGAGGCACAATACGCACAGGAAAACGGACATCCGCGCGAGGTCAGAATCGGAACATAAGAAATGACATTCTGAAGATCGAAAGCCGGATACGGAAAGCTGTCGGGATCATTCGGATCGAATTGAATTTCTGTTTCGATTCCGGTATATTCGGCAATAATATCGAAGATCACTGTTTCTCCGTGTCCTGCAATTACCCGATCCGCGCCAGAATATTGTTTTGCATGATCGGTGCAGACTGTGGCATAAATCCCTCCCAGAATCACCGGCGTATCAGGAAAATATTCTTTTAAAATCCGGATTGTATGCTGCAAGCCCGGATACTGATAGGTCATCCGCGAAGTCATAAAAATCAGATCGGGTTTTGCCAGATTCTGCAAATCCTCTCTGAACCATTCTTCTTTGATACCGTAACGGCTGAAATATCGGGGAACATCTTCGAGTCCCGGAGGTTTGGGGATACGGGTTTTGAGATAATTTCCCATGCCGTGTTTGGAATGCGGGTCTGAGCAAGCAGCTTTGGGATGAAAACGGTTTAAGCAGTCCATATAGCTGATAGCAAATCCGTGCTGTCTCAGCAAGGCGGCAAGCATCAGCAGTCCCATGGGTTTTGCCCAGAAATCATACGCTGCAAAATCGCAAATCCACGGATTGATCAGCAGAATATGAGGATAGCCGGAATTCATTCGATATCATTTGGAAAATACTGCATGGATGTTTTTTTCAACTCTTTCCGGCTAAAAAGCAGGCTGTAGTTGTTCACACCGGCTTTTTCCGCGAGATTCCGGGCAATTTCCATGCAGGAGGCTTCATCTTTGGCATGAATCATGGTATAAAGATTGTACTGCCATTCGGGCGTGGGATTGCGGCGATAACAATGCGATACTCTGCCGGAGGATGCCATTTTTCTGCCTACCTCATCAATCCGCTCTTCTTCCACCTGCCATGCCACCATCGCATTGGCTTCGAAACCGGATTTCTGATGCCTCAGCGTCGCGCCGAAGCGCCGGATCATTCCTTTGTCGGTAAGATGTCGGAGGGTATCCAGCAGACTTTCTTCGGAAATGCCGATTTTGTTGGCAATTTCGAGAAAAGGGCGTTCTGTAATGGGAATATCGCCCTGAATCTCAGCAATGATTTTCTGTTCGAGTTCTGTCAGCATACCGGCTGTATAAAAATCTCAGAGAGAAATGTCAAGGGTTTCCTTTTCTCTTTTATGATGTTTGTATCCCGAATCACTGTTTGCTTGACTTTTTTGTTGATATGAGCCATTTATATTCAAAAAGCTGTACGAGAATCATTATCAAAAGGAGAGGATTGAAATGTCGGATATTGTGAAAAAACAGGTATGTAAATGTGAAAATTGTGGAAATGAAGCTGAGATGGTGATTACCTGCTCATTGCCTGACGAGGCGCCTGCTGCAAAACCTGAAAAGAAAGAACCTCATAAGGTTAAAGGCTCAGGCGTGTGTTCTCATTGCGGCAACGAAGCAGATATGTGGATAGACATATAACTACGGAGCAGGATTATGGAAGAGGTATGTACTCCTACACTGAACACCGGGCTTCGGGGCGTGATTGTTGCCAGCACCAAAATCGGCGATGTTCAGGGGGATGCGGGAAAGCTGATTTACAGAGGCTATCTGGTCGGCGATTTGGCACGGAAAGCCACTTACGAGGAAGTAGTCCATCTTCTGTTGTATGAGACCCTGCCGAACAAAGCCGAACTGGAGGCGTTGAAACAACGGCTTGCCGGTGAAAGAGCCATCCCCGATCCGGTGATTACTGCTCTGAAAGCCTGTCCGAAAACAGCGATGCCGATGGATGTGATGCAGGCTGCGGTTTCTTTGCTGGCTGCCCATGACCCGGATCTTGCCGATTCTTCGCAGCAGGCAGCGGAACGCATGGCAATCCGTCTGATCGCCAAGCTTCCGACAGTGCTGGCAGCTTGGGAGCGCATCCGAAACGGCAAAGAGCCGGTTGCGCCGTCTTCGGATCCGAATCATGCTGCCAATTTTCTGTATATGCTGAACGGAGTTGCACCGGATTCGGAAACAGCGAGATTTTTCGATGTCTGCCTGATTCTTCATGCAGAACATTCGTTCAATGCATCCACCTTTGCTGCCAGAGAAATCGCGTCCACCCGGGCACATCTTTACGCGGCTATCGGGGGAGCGATGGGCGCATTATCCGGCGAACTGCATGGCGGTGCGAATACGCAGGTGATGAAGATGCTTCTCAAGATCGGTAAGGTCGAAAATGTAGAGAATTACATCAATACCGAACTCGAAGCCGGACGCCGGATCATGGGTTTGGGGCACGCGGTGTACAAGGTGGATGATCCTCGTGCGCTGATTCTTGCACCCATGTCCGAAACAATGGGAAAAAAGGTCGGACAGCCCCAATGGTATCAGATTTCAAAAGAGCTTGAAATCAAGGCGAAAGAAGCATTTAAAAGGCGAAAAAACATGGATATTTTCGTCAATGTTGATTTTTACAGTGCTTCGTTGTATTATACCATGGGAATTGCGGTGGATTTGTTCACGCCGTTGTTTGCGATTTCACGAATCGCGGGCTGGAGCGCTCATGTAATCGAAGAAAAATATGCTCAAGCAGCAGCCAAGCCGGAGTTATATCGTCCCGAATCCAAATATATCGGTGATTACTGCGGTCCTGACGAATGTATATTGGAGACTATTGATAAGCGGGGGTAGCCTTGCTCGATAACAACCAACGTCTGCCACATCTGATGGATCGGAGCGAGTTTAAAAAGAATATGCGAATCACCCGTTATCGCAAAATTATCTTGGAAGTATTGGGAGTTAGCAATACTCATCCGAGCGCGGATGAGGTGTATCGTATGGTGCGTCCGTATCTGCCGCGCATCAGTCTGGGAACG
>CAZMDM010000080.1:0-2219 GCA_964564775.1 uncultured Desulfonema sp.
ATTCAGCACAATCACCATACCACGAATGCCGCTATCTTTCACCAGAAGATTTGTGCCGCCGCCGATGATAATATATTCGATTTCGTATTTCTGACAATAACTTATCAACAATTCCAACGCTTCGATATTTTCCGGCATAGCATAGATATCCGCCGTTCCGCCGACTTTAAATGAGGTGTGTCGGGACATCGGTTCGTTGAAGCGAATGCTTGCATATTCGGAAAGCAGATTTTTAGTCAGTCCATTCTTCATAGTGTTTAATCATGAATATTTTTTAAGATAATCAATAACTCTCTGAATCAACGCAGGGTCATCTTTGAATCTGCCTAAACCGGTATTGCAGCTATCACAAATCCATTCCCTTCCGGCTCCTGTTTTATGGTCATGATCTATTACAAATTTGGCAGTAATGCCTACTATAGATATCTTCTGACATATCGGACATGTGAATATACCTTTGGGTTTTATAGCTTCCAATCTCCTCTTTTCATCAGGTTTCAGAGGCTCTCCATCTATGGCTATTCTGCATTCCTTACAAGTAGGTCGGGTTGTTTTTCTTCCTTTTGCGTCAGTCTGATTGATATCGAATTCTTCCACGTCGTTTTTCAGTAAATGACATCTGTTACATATTTTTTTCTTGTATGGTTTGCCCGTCTTCTCAATATCTAAATATTCAATATGATTATTGTCCGTTTCTATAGTCTTGTTTGCTCCGATAAAAAAGACGGTAATCTTTTTTCCTGAAATATCTCCGACCAAACCGACAGATCGCTCCCGAATAGCGCCGATATCTCTTATTGCAACAACATAATCACCTGTTTTAATTTTAATATGTTTCATCATTAGAAGTCAGAATCAAATAGTGTAAGCTCTTGTCCATGCCCTGATATTTTTTTCTGAACCTGTCCGATCATTTTCAGACGTTCTCTGGCAATGTTGCAATATTCTTCGGAAATGTCAATTCCTATATATCTTCGATTATTGAGCTTTGCCATCTTTAAAGTAGTCCCGGAACCGCACATCGGATCAAATACCAAATCTCCCTCATTCGTCCACGACAAGATGTGGTCTTCGGCAAGTTTCTCAGGAAATACAGCCGGATGCTGAAAAGCTATCTTATCTTTTGTTGTTCCGCCAAGACCGACAGCATATTCCCAGATGTTATCCTTTACTTTTTCGGATTTCAATTCACCCAAAACTTTTTTGATTTTACCGTCCGATTTCCTATTTGTTACCAAAATCTCAAAACCTTTTCTTGCTGTCGGTACTTTTATGGGATTGAAAGTTTTGACCTTTCCTTTTGCAAGAACAAACATAAACTCAAAACCGTTAGTATAAGCATTGCTTCGCATAAACGGAGTATTTTTCTTTTTGTAAATCATAACATCATGAATTTTAAAACCGATTGATTGAAAAAATAAAGCTTGGTTAAATGATGTCAGAATCATATCGCCATTCTTTATTTTCTTGCCAACTACCCAAACTACAATACCATCCTGTTTCGTAATCCGATAAAGCTGATGAGCAATATTTTCGAAATCGAATTTGTAACCATTATAATCTCTCAAGTCATCATAAGGGGGAGAAGTAACTGTCAGATCCACAAAATCATCAGGCATCTGTTTCATTACTTCTACACAATCTCCTTCTATTATTTCATTTAAGAATTTTGTAACCATGATAATCACCATTTTATTTCGGTATTCTTGTCCGAACCAAGATTCATAGAAAATTATTCTGTTAATTCTTTAATCCTGTGAATCCCGGTTCAGACAGTGATTTTATTTCAACAACGCCTCTCCGATTTTCCACACATCGCCCGCGCCCTGAGTAATCACCACATCGCCCGGCTTGACGATTTTCTTCAGATACGCGATTGCCGCATCGGAATTCTCCGCATACATCACATCTTTATGCCCGTGCGCTCGGATTTTTTCCGCCAGCATATCGCTGCCGATACCGTCAATGGGCTTTTCTCCGGCAGAATAAATCGGTATCACTACCAGCACATCGGACTGGTAAAACGCGCGTGTAAATTCATCGAACAAGGCTTTGGTCCGGCTGTAGCGATGCGGCTGAAACACAACGATCAGACGCATTCCGTGCCATCCTTCTCTGGCAGCCTGCAAGGTGGTTCTGATTTCCGTGGGATGATGTCCGTAATCATCCACCACCGTGATTCCGTTTTTCTCGCCTTTGATTTCGAGCCTACGCTGAAC
>CAZMDM010000081.1:0-9264 GCA_964564775.1 uncultured Desulfonema sp.
GCATCGGTGCGGCAATCTTGTCGTGTGTGCGCCGCTTATCCCGCTTGGATTTGGGAGTTCTATGCTTGGGTACTGCCATGAAAAAATCTCCTAACTAATCGTTTTGACTGAAAACAAATGTCCTACTACTCTTTCTCAGAGTTGTAGCTTCTAGTAATTGAAAACCGGAAACTTGTCAAGGCCTTTTTTCGGAATCTGAAAATCAGATACGGATATAGAGAACCAATAGCTGAATATAACAGACTTGATACTGAATATTCGAATATCCGTGTTGACAATGCGTCCGAAATCGGTATGATCTTTGAAAATAGAAAAAATATATCTGAGAGAAAACGGAGCTTATCGATGCTGAAACTTACAGAAAAGTCATCGGATAGGACTGAACTGAGATTCATCGGTCCCGCAGTCAATAGGGAAAATGCAGTCAAAGCCTTGTCAAAACTCGGTTTTACAGAAATATCCGGGAGTTCTTCCGATATAGGAAAGCTTTTGTCAGACACGCGGCTCGGAGAAAAGATCACGCAGCAGGAACTTGCAAAACTCACCGGCATTCCTCAAAGATATATCTCCGAAATGGAAAACGGAAAGCGTCCGATCTCCAAAGAAGCTGCCAAAAAGTTTGCAAAGATACTAAAAGTCAGTTTCAAACTCTTTTATGTGGCAGAGACATGATGCCTGCCGCATATTTCTTTCTCCAAATGAACCACCCGATCCCTGAGCAGTTCGGCTTGTTCAGTCATATCTTTCACAAAGTCGGAATCTCTAATCACATCGAGATTGACCCGTACATTATGCAATGACGCAAGCGCAGCACTGCGGGACATCAGCACGCCCGCAATACCATCCGGCGCTGTATTTTTATTGCCATTTTGAATCACCTGTCTGAAAAGTTCCATCATCCGCGCAACATCTTTTGCAAGTTCCATCGGCACGATGACAGCGGTTTTCATGGCATTTTCAATCGCATCCGAGCGGACGCGTTATTCATATTTTTTCCTGCCGATGGTCAGATTTGCCACCATTTCGCAAAGCCCGGCTGCCAAAGCTGCTGCAAGAGCAGCCACACCTCCACCTCCGGGAAGCGGCGAATCGGATGCCACTTTGTCAAGAAAGCTGCTGATACTCATGTCCGAAAGCATTGACATATTCCTATTTTCATCTATCTGACTTTGATCCATAAAATCTTCGCGGGTTCCGATCCTTCGTTTTTCCATCGGGACGGATTGTCTCGGCTCAGATATATCGTATCTCCGGTTTTCACCGTATACATGGTTTTTTCGAGTTTCATTTTCAGTTCGCCGGACAGCATATAGCCGATTTCTTCTCCTTTGTGAGAAAAAAAATGAGAAGATAAGTTTTTTCCATAAGGAATTTCAATCAGATATGGCTCTGCTTTTGCATCCAGATCGGGCGGCAGCAATCGTTTGGCAGAAATGCTGTCTTTGGGAAACTCATGAAACTGAATATCCGAATAATCGGATTCCTTAAATACCAAACGATCCGAGCGATACTCTGTGGGATGGAAAAAGGAGCTGACATCCACATTCAGAATCTCCGCAATTTTCAGAAGTGCCGGTACTGACGGATAAATCAGGTTGCTTTCGATCTGAGAGATACTGCTAGGCGTAACGCCGATCATCCGGGAAAGCTCGGTCTGAGACAAGCCGCGTTTGCTGCGAAGTTCTTTAAGCCTTGCGCCCATATCCACCCGAACCGCCCCACCTTTTTCAGACTCGAAGTAAATTTCCGACTCTTTGCTCCGATACTCATAAGGGCGGTTCAAGGTTCCCGGATCGCGTTTTTCCGCCTTCAAAATACTTAAGAACGTTTTGCCGCGTTTGACCGAAAGCTCGATAGCCACCTGAGCCACCGTGTTGATATGTGCCCTCAGTCTCTGAGAATGGGCATGTTTTTCCATAATCCAATAAGCTACTGTATTCAATTCATAAAGACGCGGACAGGTTCTCGAATAAAATTTCAGCAGATCATCTTCGCCGTTCCACAGCGACTGAATGCCGGTTAAGCTTTCTACCACAAATCGCACATCGCCGCTCATGGTTTTGTGGGTATCATACAATGCCTGTGCGACTTTATGCGGATCAGAGGGCTGATCTACCCGGATGATGCGGCATGGAGGTTTCATATCTGGTTTTTCATAAAATTTCAGGAAAATATCCGAGCCTGCGCCCTTGCCGAAGGTAAAACAATCCAGCAACACGAATGAGGGGCTTTGCGCCAGTTTTCCAAGTTTTTCCAGAATATTTTTCGGAGAACGGTCAAAGCTGACATAAATCATGGGTTTGTGTTCCGACTGCGATGCTCGGATAAAGTTCAGGCAAAATACCGATGCAAGACTGCCTGCGGTATCATACCAGACCACATTGTCGCCGATATACAAGCCTCCCATAAGCTGATCTAGCGATTCCACTCCCGAAGTGATATTTTTTTCCGAAAGCATGGTTTAGTTTACCTTTCCGATCACTGATGCAAATCTTCCAGTGGTTTTTTCCCCGCGATAGGAAAAAAACAGATCCGTGCGGCATTTGCTACAGATACGACTCAGAACAATATTGTGTTGCAAAATTCCGGCATCACACAACTGATCCGCGCTGATTTCCCAAAAGTCGAAATGATTTGTCCCGATTTTATATTTCCGGTATTCCTGAGGAATTTCTGTTTCATAATGGATAAATTCGGCACAGCAGGGACCCAGCGACGGACCGATGCCCGCCAGTATATTTCCGGGAATACAGCCGAAATGCTCGGTCATTGCCTGAACCGTGCGGGCTATGATATTTCCAACACTTCCCCGCCATCCCGAATGGATATTTGCAATCACTTTTATTTCAGGATCATACAGCATCACAGATTGGCAATCCGCAGTCTGAATCACGAGATATTTGGCAAACATTTCCGTAATCATTGCATCGCCGATCAGAGGCATATCCGATGCTGCCGAAAGCAGATTGATTTTGCATCCGTGAATCTGTTTTGTAAATACGAGCTTGCCATCACTTCCGATGGTCTGCAATATCAGGTTTCTGTTGTAGCGGACATTGGAAATATCATCTCCGACAGACAACGCGGTGTTCAGGCTTTCAAACGGCGCTGGACTGATGCCGCCGTGCCGGGTAAAGATGCCGTGCCATATTTCGGGAAACTGCGCCAGATGAGGAAACTGAAAAAAAGACAGACCATTTTTCTGAGTAAGAATCATAACTGACCTGTAACGTTAATGAATCGTATCCGAGCCATTTCTTGCAAACCGTTCCGATTCCAAGTCTGAAATTCATACCAGCAAAATCCTTTCGGGTCAATTAAATAACGGATTGAGAGTAAATCAAGCCCGGAGGATATGCCGATATACTGTTGCCGTAATCGGAGTCAGAGGAACATGAAGTCCGTTTAAAGTTTCGGAATGACCGATAAAAATATGCCCGTTACGAACAAGGTGTTTGCACATTCGGTTCAGTACCTGCTCCTGAGTGCTGCGGTCGAAATAAATCATCACATTTCTGAAAAAGATCAGATCAACTTTTTCGGAAAGCCAGAATTCTTTATCCATGAGATTCAGTCGTTTGAATTTGATCAGCGATCTCAAAGTCGGTGAAATTCTGACCAGATTTTTTTCTTTGTTTCTGAGCAGATATTTTTTGCGAAAGGGCAGAGGAATCGGTTCGACGCGTTCATGGTCATAGATGCCCTGAGCCGCAGTATCCAGCACCCGCGTTGAAATGTCCGTTCCTAAAATGGAAAATGTAAATCCGGGATTTCGCTCCGCAAAATCGCTCAACACCATTGCGAGCGTATAAGGTTCTTCGCCCGTGGAACAACCCGCGCTCCAGACTCTCAGATGTTTGGGCGCGTCTTTGTCGCATCGCCGGATATAGTCGGGAAGCAGTACCTGAGTCAGATATTCGAAATGTTTGGGTTCTCTGAAAAAATCCGTTTTATTGGTCGTTACCACATCAATCATGTGGTAGAGTTCGGCATGTTTTCCTTCTGGACTGAACACATATTTATAATATTCGTCAAAATCACCGATTCCCAAAGCGCGGAGCCGTTTACGAAGACGCGCCTGAAGCATGGTTTTTTTGATTTCCGGCATTTTGATGCCCAACTCGTTTTGAATGAACATGCTGAAGCGGCTAAAGGTTTTATCGGACATATCATCCGGAAAAGAATATATCACTGCCTCATCCGCCATAGCAAAATTCTCCGAGCGCTGTTTTGCGGCTGATCTGCTCTGCCAGCACCATGAGTTTGGGAACATCCAGAATCAACGCGACTGTTCCGTCCCCGAGAATGGTGGCTCCCGAAATACATTCGATATCTTTATACGCTTTTCCCAGATTTTTAATCACGGTCTGATGCTGTCCGATTACCCGGTCAACTCCCAGTCCTACTCTGCCATCTTTGGCTTCGGCAATCACCACCTGCTCGATATTCGGCATCTGAGTTTCGGATAAAAACAATGTTCTGAGATTGATGTATGGCAGCATCTCATCTCTGAAACTCATGATATGCCCGGTTCTGACCTTTGCCAGTTCTCTGTCCCTGAGTTCTACGCATTCTTCGACCACTGACAAAGGCAGGATAAAATAGCCTCCCGATACTTCGATCAGAAGCCCATCCACAATGGCAAGTGTCAAAGGCAGTCTGAGCGTTACGGTGGTGCCTTTGCCGATTTTGCTGGAAATCTCGGCAGTTCCACGAAGCGATCCGATTGCTCGTCTGACCACATCCATACCTACTCCACGCCCTGAAACTGCCGTAATCCGCGAAGATGTCGAAAGTCCCGGCGCAAATATCAGATCATATATTTCGGATTCGGACAACTTTGCATCTGCTGCGATCAATCCCCGCTCAATGGCTTTGAGGCGGATTTTTTCCGTATCCAATCCTGCGCCGTCATCGCTGATCCGAATCAGCACATAGGCACCGGAATGAGAGGCAGTCAGGACAATCATGCCTTCCGTGGGTTTTTCCGAAGATTTTCTGAGTTCGGGTGTTTCGAGTCCGTGATCTACAGCATTTCGGATAATATGAATCAGCGGATCGTTGAGTTTTTCGATAACAGTTTTATCCAATTCCGTTTCGCCGACTTCGGTAATCAGAATCGCCTCTTTGCCCAATTCTGCGGACAAATCTCTCACCAGACGCCTGAAATTACTGAAAGTGGTGGAAATGGGAACCATTCGGATATTCATCGTATTATCGCGAAGAGATGCTGTAAGTCTCTCCACCTCCTCTGCAAGCAAAATCAGTTCCGGGTCTTTTTCCATTGCCGCTTTTCGGCTCAGTCGCGCCTGAACCGTTACCATCTCCCCCACCAGATTCACCAGTGTATCCAATTTGGCAGCCGGAACACGGATGCTGGATACGGAATCTTCCCGTTTATCGGGTTTCTGTTTTTCTGTCTCATGCGGAACCAGCATCTCTGCTTCGGGCTGAGACAAACTATCATCCTCTTTATGCTGACGCAAATCTTCGGCATCGGCAAGCCTGATGCTTAGTTCGCACTTATCTTCTACAAAAATAAAAACATCTTTGATGGTATTGATCTGTTCGAATGTGGTCAGAAAAATATTCCATGCGGTATAGCAGGATTCGGGATTCATATCATAAAGATCGGGAATCGCGTTGGTCAATGCCCTGATATGGCATTCGCCGAGCTGTCGAAGCTCGTTGAGCAATAATACCGGGTTTGTGCCAGTATGAAATATTTCTTTGGACGGACAGAAATAAATGAAATATATCAGAGGAACAGCAGGAGAATCGGCAGGTTCGTCCGATAAAAGGCATCGTATCTTCCCGATGATGTCCTGAGCGTTGGGATCATCCAAGCCTTTTCCGTCATTTTCAAGCATGATCCGTATCTGATCGCGCGCAGCCAGTCCGAGGCTGATCAACTCTTTGCTGACCTGTTTTTTACCATCCCGCACCAGATCGAACGCGTTTTCGATTTCATGCGTAAATTTGGCAAGCTCGTCAAATCCGAACATGGCTCCCGATCCTTTGATCGTATGAAGCGCGCGGAACACCCGTCCGATCAGCCCCATATCGGTCGGGTTTTCTTCCAGTTCGAGCAACGCAGCTTCCAACTCGCTTAGAAGTTCGCAAGCCTCCTCCCGGTATAATTTCTCAGGATTCATTCTTCACCCTTCATATCAGGAGAATCGATCAGTGCAAGTTCGTCTGTGGAAAATATCCGGTCAATATCCAGCAGAATGATGAATTGCCCGTCATGTTTGCCGATGCCTTTGATAAATTCCGTGCGCCACCGCATACCGATTTTGGGCGGAGGTTCGATATGGGCGGAATCCAACTCCATCACCTCATGTACCGAATCCGCCAGCGCGCCCACAGTGGTGCTTTCGCCATCCAGAAGCAACTCCATCACGATAATCCGGGTATCCACAGTGGTTTCGGTTTTGGACAAACCGAATTTCAGGCGCAGATCCACTACGGGAACCACACTGCCCCGGACATTGATTACACCTCTCATAAATGCCGGAGCGCGCGGTACTTTTGTAATCGTAATCATGTCAAGAACTTCTCTTACCTGAGCCACCTCCAGGGCAAACACCTCGTCTTCCAGCCCGAAAGTGAGATATTGACCGGCTTTGGAAATCGTATTGTCAGCCATAACAGACCTCCTAACTCAATATTGTTGAAACTCCTTATCCGACATATCGCTGAGATTGACAGACACCGGATTTTGAGAAGATTCCGCGTCCGATACATCTTCCTCTGATTCTTCGGCTGGCGGATTTGCCACTTTGTCGGGATTTTCGGATATTGCCGATGATCGGCTATCCACGTGATTGCCGAGTTTGAAAAACTTCATGGCATCCTGAAGCAGTTCCGCTTGTGCATTGAGTTCCTGCGCTGTGGAAGATACTTCCTGCGCGGCACCTGCGTTTTCCTGAATCACCTGATTCAACTGCTGAATCGCTTTGTTCACCTGCTCCGCACCCGCGTTTTGCTCTTTGCAGGAAGCTGCAATCTCCTGAACCAGTTCGGATGTTCTGCGAATATCGGGAATCAGTGTTGACAGCATTTCTCCGGCTTTTTCGGAAATGGCAATGCTGGATTCGGACAACTCGCTGATTTCGGCGGCTGCAGCCCTGCTTCGTTCCGACAGTTTCCGTACTTCCAAAGCCACAACCGCAAACCCTTTTCCATCTTCTCCGGCACGCGCGGATTCGATGGCGGCATTCAGCGCCAGCAGCTCGGTCTGTCGGGCAATTTCGTCGATAACAGAAATTTTTTCGGCAATTTTTTTCATGGCAGAAACGGTTTCGGAAACGACTTTTCCGGTCTTTCCGGCAATATCCGCAGCTTTGATCGCGATTTTTTCGGTTTCGAGCGCATTGTCCGCATTCTGGCGGATTGCGGATGCCATTTGCTCCATCGACGCGGAGACTTCTTCGGCAGACGATGCCTGTTCCGCGGATCCCTGAGACATCTGCTGGGCTGCGGAACTCAGCTGCTGACTGCCCGATGTTACATTATCGGAAGCGGTTTTGACGTTTGCAACAATATCTCTGAGCTTTAAAATCATGTCTTTTAGAGATTTTGCCAGCATTCCGACTTCGTCTTTCTGCGATACCTGTATCACATATCCCAGATCACCCGAAGCCACACGAGCTGCAAATCCGACTCCTTCCATCAGAGGATGGGCAATACTGCGGGCAACAAAATAGCCGATCAGCAAAACGGATATGCCGATAATGATGACGGCAATGATGATCGAAATCAGAACTTTGCGGATCGGAGACATAACTTCGTCTTCATCCATCTCGGCAATCACCGCCCATGAAGTATCTCCCACTTTGACAGAAGTATATGCGGAAAGAACGGGATTGCCATTGTAATCCGTAATGATTTTTTCTCCGCTTTTGCCGGAACCTGCTTCCGAAACCGCTTCGGTTTCTACTCTGCCCTTTTGGGGATTGGCAAAGGAAGCTCTGACGGAATGGTATGTAGGATTAAGATAAGAATCCGAGCGCATCAGATGATCCGAAGTCCCGACAAGGTAGGTTTCTCCGCTTTTGCCCATGCCGTCTCTTTGCTGCATGATCGTATTAATCGCATCGAGCGACAACTGAAGCGCAACAATCATCCTGATCTCTCTGCCTTCGATCACCGGCTGGGCAATGAATGCGGCAGGAACATTATTACTGGGCGGATATGGCTCGAAATCCGCTATGCCGAAGCGTCCACTCTGGATAACCTGCTTTACCAGCCGTCCCAGATTGGAATCCGCATAGATGCCATGAAGAATATTCGTATCGTAATCCGGCTCATGAGCCACCGTATAAAAAATGTGTCCGTCCGAACTGATCAGAAACAAGTCATAATAGCCATATTTTTTGATGTAACTTTTGAAAAAATCTTCGGATGTTCCCAATGAGGGAACCATTGCTTCTTTCAGATTGATCCGGGAAATACATGCCCATTCAAGCCCTTTGAGGCGAAGCGGCGCAAAAGCTGCCATAATCAGGTTGCCCTCACTGCCGCGATAAATTCCGAACCCTGTTTTTCCGGCAAGCGCTTCATCAATATAGGGTCTTGAAATTTCATGTCCGATCACATACCTGCCTTCGCCGACAATCCGCAGATCACTTCGGAAAGCAATTCTGCCTTCGGATTTGCCGACAAGATAGCTTTCTCCGCTTTTGCCCATACCGTCACGGCGTTGAACAATCGCATTGATCGGCTCGGTCGCGAGTTGAAAGGCGGCAACGCCGATCACTTCATTCTGATAGCTTAGCGGCGTGCCGATAAACGCTGCATAACGATTTCCTGACGGAGCATAGGGTTCAAAATCCTGAAAAGAAGTTTCTTTCAATGCCTTATGAAAACATTTTGCCAAAGGACTTTTTTTCAGTTTTCCTTGGATCAGATTCTGTCCCAGATCAGATTCTTTTTCAGCCGAATATACGATATTGCCGTCTTTGGAAATCAGAAATAGATCGTAATAGCTGCTACCTTCTTTGTATCTCTGCAAAACCGAAGCAAATCGCGAGTAAGCAGCTTTCCATAAAGCACCGTCAGTATGTCCGCCCTCTTTGACAAAGGCATCCGAAAACGCTTTCAGGGCATTTGCAACAGTTTCGCTTTGGGACAACAATTCCGCATCCGAAAGTCTTTCGTTGAAATAGCTTTCCACTTGTGTTTTTTTAAGTTCCTGAACGGCTTTCAGCTTATCAAATGCCGATTTTTCGAATGCACCGACCATCTCTGTCAGAACATTCA
>CAZMDM010000082.1:0-8201 GCA_964564775.1 uncultured Desulfonema sp.
TTTCACTTCTCGGATTCGTTGCGGATGATATGGTTAGTATCAATCTCAAACATTCAGATAAATAATAAATCAATAAATAACGCTATATATCAGACAATTAAAATTCAGTCAATAATTTACAGAAGTCGATTTCAATAATCACTTTCCTCCTCAATTTCAAGATTTTGACAAAACTATCCCTGTGGTTATTTTTTAAGGTATAAAAATTTTTGTAAAACACGGAGTGAACGTATGCTGCGTTTCGATAAATTTACCATAAAATCACAGGAACTGATTCAGCAGGCGCAGAATCTGGCGTCCGAGCATTCGCATCAGGGCATTGAGCCGGAACATCTGCTGCTTGCCATGCTTTCGGAATCCGAAGGCGTTGCCAAATCCATTTTACGCAAGCTCGGCGTGTCTCCCAATGCGGTGGCGCATGAGATCACCCTTGCGGTCAGCCGCCTGCCCAAAGTCAGAGGCACGAGCGAGATTTACATGGGCAACCGCACCAAAGCCGTGCTGGACGCGGCGTTTGCCGAAGCCGGAAAAATGAAAGACGAATATGTCAGCATCGAGCATATTTTTCTGGCAATTGCGGATGAAAAAACCGGAGAAGCCGCGAAAATTCTGCGAAAACTGGGCGTTACCAGAGATGCGATTTTGCGGGTGCTGATGGATATTCGGGGAAATCAGCGCATTACAGACCCGAACCCGGAAGAAAAGTACGAAGCATTGGAAAAATTCAGCCGGGATCTGACTGCGTTGGCGCAAAAAGGCAAGCTTGATCCGGTAATCGGCAGAGATGATGAAATCCGGCGTATTGTTCAGGTCTTATCCCGCAGAACCAAGAATAATCCGGTTCTGATCGGCGAACCCGGCGTGGGCAAAACCGCGATTGTCGAAGGGCTGGCACAGCGCATTGTCAGCGGCGATGTATCCGAAACCCTGAAAAACCGGCGGCTGGTGGCGCTGGATATGGGCGCGCTGATTGCCGGAGCCAAATATCGCGGGGAATTCGAAGATCGCCTCAAGGCGGTGCTGAAAGAAGTGGAGCGTGCCGAAGGTCAGGTGATTCTGTTCATTGACGAGCTTCATACGCTCGTGGGCGCGGGCGCGGCTGAAGGCGCGATGGATGCGTCCAACATGCTCAAGCCTGCATTGGCGCGCGGAACGCTGCGCTGTGTCGGTGCTACGACTCTGAACGAATATCGCAAATATATTGAAAAAGATGCGGCTTTGGAGCGCCGGTTTCAGCCGGTCATGGTCAGAGAACCGAGCGTGGAAGATACGATTTCCATTCTGCGCGGGTTGAAGGAAAAATACGAGGTTCATCACGGCGTGAGAATCAAGGATTCGGCAATCGTGGCTGCGGCAACTTTATCGAATCGCTATATTTCGGATCGCTTTTTGCCGGACAAAGCCATTGATCTGATTGACGAATGCGCGTCCAAACTCCGCATTGAAATTGACAGCATGCCGGTGGAAATTGATGAAATTCAGCGCAAAATCATGCAGATCGAAATCGAGCGCGAGGCATTGAAAAAAGAAAGCGACGCGGCGGCCAAAGATCGTTTGAGCAAGCTTGAGGCGGAACTTTCGGGCTTGAAAGAAGACATGACCCGGATGAAGGCGCATTGGCAGAACGAAAAATCGCTGATTGCCGAAATCCGTAAAATCAAAGAAGAATCCGAGCATATCGGCGTGGAGGAAGCACAGGCGGAACGCGAGGGCAATTTTGCCAAAGTGGCGGAACTGCGTTATGGCAAAACCAATGAATTAAAAAAACGCTTGGAAGATGCCAACCGCAAACTCTCGGAATTGCAGAAAGATCAGAAAATGCTCAAAGAAGAGGTGGATGACGAGGACATTGCCGAAGTGGTGTCCCGATGGACCGGCATTCCCATCAGCAAAATGCTGGAAGGCGAGCGTCAGAAACTGATTCACACCGAAGAGCGGCTGTCCAAGCGGGTGATCGGGCAGAAAGAAGCCATCACTGCCATTGCCAATGCGGTTCGCCGCGCGCGCTCCGGTCTTCAGGACCCGAATCGTCCCATCGGATCGTTTATTTTCATGGGACCCACAGGCGTGGGCAAAACCGAGTTGGCAAAAGCTTTGGCAGAATTTATTTTCGATTCCGAAGCTGCTATGATCCGCGTGGATATGTCCGAGTATATGGAAAAACATTCGGTGGCACGGCTGATCGGCGCGCCTCCGGGCTATGTGGGCTATGAAGAAGGCGGATATCTGACCGAAGCTGTGCGGCGCAGACCGTATTCGGTGGTCTTGTTTGATGAAATCGAAAAAGCGCACCCGGATGTGTTCAACGTGCTGCTTCAGATTCTGGATGACGGGCGCATGACTGACGGGCATGGCAGGACGGTGGATTTCAAAAATACGATGATTATTATGACTTCCAATGTCGGATCTCAGTGGATTCAGGAACTGGGCGCAAGCCGCAGAGATGAAATGGAAATCCGGGTAACCGATGCGCTCAGAGCCACATTCAAGCCCGAATTTTTAAACCGGATTGACGAGATCATTATTTTTCAGAACCTGCTGCCGGAACAGATCGGAGAAATTGTCGAAATTCAGATGGATCGCTTACGAAAACGGCTGTCAGATCGGCATATTACGCTGATTCTGACCGATTCGGCAAAAGCATTTCTGGCAGAAAAAGGCTATGACAAGCTTTACGGCGCAAGACCGCTCAAACGTGCGGTTCAGAAATACTTGGAAAATCCGCTTTCTATGGAGATTCTCAAGGGCGGTATCCCTGACGGAAGTACGGTAACGGCAGATGCGGAAGGTGAGATGATCGGATTTCGTGTCACCTAAAAGATACAAGAACATGGGGGCGGAAACGCTCCCTTCTTTTTTGTTAGAATTATCCTGTTTGAAAAACAAAAGCATTCTGATAAAAAAACTCATCGTAAGTGAAAGTTGGAAAAATCGGCACATTGAACTTCACTCACCTTACGCAGTTGAAAAAAATTTAATAACAGTTTAATATGATTCTGTCAGAAAAACAACCGGACAGATAAAATTACTGCGTAAGGTGAGCTCGTAAAACTTTCTCGGAAAAAGGAGAAGCAACGATGAAAACAGCACGTATGAAATTTTCCGATGAGCAATCTTGATATCTATGCCCTGTGTCAGTGTCATCATTCCCACATATAATCGCTACAAGATATTGAAAGAAGCTATAGATTCCGTTCTGGCTCAGGAGTATGAAGATTTCGAACTCATCGTGGTGGATGACGGCTCGACCGATGATACTTCGCAATTACTGAAAAGCTATGGAAAACAGATTCTTGCGATTCAGCGGAAAAATGGAGGTGTCAGTGCTGCCAGAAATACGGGAATCCGAGCTTCATCCGGCGAACTGATTGCTTTTTTGGATTCCGATGATCTGTGGATGCCCGGAAAGCTTTCGGTGCAGACGAATTTTTTTCATCAGCATCCGCAATCTCTGATCTGCCAGACCGAAGAAATCTGGGTCCGAAACGGCATCCGTGTCAATCCCAAGCGTAAGCATAAAAAGCTTTCCGGCATGATCTTCGATTCATCTCTTGCCTTGTGTCTGGTAAGCCCGTCTGCGGTGATGATCCGAAGAAGTCTGCTCGATGATGTGGGGCTGTTCGATGAACATCTGCCTGCGTGCGAAGATTATGATCTGTGGCTGAGAATTGCGTGCAAATATCCGATTGATCTGATCGATACGCCGATGATCGTCAAGCGCGGGGGACATGAGGATCAGTTATCCCGAAATCCGGGCTTAGACAAATACAGAATCACAGCCATTCAAAAGCTTCTGGATCGCGGATGTCTGACAGAATCGCAGAAACAAGCCGCTGTCCGAATGCTGATCGGGAAATGCCGGATTTATGCGGGTGGATGCCTTAAACGCGGCAAAACAGATGAAGCATCGTATTATGAAGAGCTTGCCCGCAGATATGATGGTTGATTATTTTTTCATCATGCAGCATTTCTTGTATTTTTTTGCCGCTGCCACAGGACAGGAATCATTCTGCTGATTTTCTTTTGATCCGCGGGTTTGATGCGATAATGCGAGAGAAACAATTCAGGGCGATCTGCGATTCAGTGGTTTATTCTGCCGATAATCAGATCAAGGTTTATTCCGCCATGAAAAATCGGAACTGACCTGAATCTGAACGGAATATGCTGTAAAAACAAGTTATTCGGAACAAGGATCGCGAACTTCCATTTCCGATAATTCCGATGCAGATGCTGACAAAGCTTTATGAAAAATTCCTCGCTGTCCCGATAGGTTCCGATCCGTTTTCCGTAAGGCGGGTTGATGACGATCAGACCGGGGTGTGAAAGCGGTTTTGATTCGAATATATCCGCACAGGATACGCGGATCATTTTCGACAAGCCATATTCCGAGATGTTTTTTTCAAGAGAATCGGCTATCTTGGCATTTTTGTCCGATGCAAATATCAGAGGCTGATCCGACAGCATAATCTGTTTTTCAGCTTCACGCCGAATATGTTTCCAGCGCCCTTCTTCAAACGAGCGCCCATTCATAAACGCAAATTTTCTGTACCATCCTGCCGGGATATTGGCTGCAATCATAGCTGCTTCCAATGAAAATGTGCCGCTGCCACATAAGGGATCGAGCAGAGGCTCTGAAGGATCATATCCTGCCAATTGCAATATAGCGGCTGCTGTTGTTTCGCGGATCGGCGCATGACCGACATGAATTTTGAGTCCGCGCTTATGCAGCAATTCCCCGCTCGTATCTATCGAAAGTGTAAAGCGATCATCCATGCCTCTGATAAACATATGCTCGGAAGAGTTTGAAGATGCTGTATTTCCGATGCGATTTCGAATACTTTTCAGAACAATTTCCGCAATCGCATCTTTATGATACAGCCTTGACTGATGGGTACTGACACTGATATTGAGATTTTCATCCGAAGACAGATACAATTCCCATGGAAAATCAGAGAGTTTTTTTTCAAGCTGATTGAAATTTGTGGCTTTCAATTCTCCGATACGCATCAGTATCCGACTGGCAGTGCGAAGATGCAGATTCGCAAGATACATATCCCAAAGCCGCCCTTTGAACATCACGCCACCTTCGACAAGAGACGCATCCTGCACAGACATCGGCAATGTGCTGATTTCCTTAAGACAGAGCTTTTCAAGACCCGGAGCGCAAATCGCAAAAAACTCCATTATTCTGGCTCTGATATGTCTGCGGATGCGTTTATCCAGTGATTCCGGGATCATGCTTCTTTTTCTCCTCTGAGTTGCAGCAGAATAATCGAGCCGATCACCAATGCGCCTCCGAGCATCTGCAATGTTTCCATTTTTTCTCCCAGAAATATGTATGAAATCGCGCCGGCAGCAATCGGCTCAAGCGTTGCGGTGATGCTGGCTCTGGTGGCGCGTATCAGCCTGATGCCTTTGAAATACAGCCCGAACGGCACCGCAGTTCCGAAAATTGCGATATACATAATCCATGCCCATTCTGTCAGTGAATAAGGGTGCATGAACGCGCTGAACGGCGGATAAAAAATATTCCACGATATCGCGGCAAACAACATGGCAAAAAACAGCACGGTCCAGGGATCGTAGGTTTTCATGCCGTATTCGCCCTGAATCGAATACCATGCAAACGCTATGGCTGCCAGAATGCCGCTGAAAATACCCGTCATATTCATGTTGAGCATGTTCAAATTGTATGCGCCGACTGCCAGATAACATCCGAGCGTGCCGCCGGTCAGCGCCAGAAGCATCGGAATCGTCAGTTTTTCCCGCCCGGTGATGATCGAATATCCGGCAATCAGCACCGGCGCGAAATATTGCAGCAGGATCGCTGCCGCAACGTGGATTTTGCTGATGGTGTACAGATAAGTGAACTGTACCGAAGCAAGCCCCAGACAGCCCAGAATCACAAAATAAACAATATCTTTCCGGGCGATCCGAGGCGCTCTGCGATGATAGATCAGCATTCCGAAAAACACAACCGCTGCTGCGATTGTAATTCTAAGTTGAACCAACTGGAATGGCGTTACTCCCCGATGAAACAGAAATTTTGCCGCTGATCCTGATACTGCCCAGAACATGGCAGCCATTGCCGCATATACATATCCGAAAGAATGATTCATCATCAATATCCGTTTTCGATTCCCAATTCACGCAATTTTGCAGTCAATCGTTCTGCCCGAAGATATTCGGCTTCCGCTTTCTGATTTCCCACCCGGATTCTTCGGATATTTCTTTTGCCTGAAGCGTTTGCATAATCACATCCCGTTATCTGTATTCGAAATACACCTCTCCTGCCTTTTGCCCATCAACATATACCTCCACTTTCCATTGCCCGGGAGAAGCATTCCAAAATGCTTCGTTTTTCTCTATGTAGATGGAATAGTATACGGAAGCTGGTGCTCTGACACAGGGCGGATAGTCTCCCCAGTCGAACTTTTCTTTATCACTTTCATATACGAATGTGCCATTGGGTCTGAACAGCCTGAACTGATAGTTTGCTCCGTTATACACATTCTGAATTTCCGCAAATATACCTACCAGCAGATTGCTGCTCGTGAAGATATCTGTTGCTCCGATAGGTTCCCATGTTGTTTGGTCAAGTCCTGTACATGTCAGGATTTCTGATGCGGAAACTCCCGGATTTCTTTGCTGATTGCCATAAAGCCTCCATTTGCCATTTTCAAAAACAAACACTTTTTCACCTGTATCGGAACGAGATTGGGCTTCGGTCGGATGATTTTTCGGATGTTCCGTAGCAGTCTTGGTTCTGGTGAACTTTGCCAGCGATTTGCCATTCAGATTTTCATACACAATACCGGATATGGCATAAGCAACATCGCTATAAGAAGAATGAGAATAATCCCAAACCGTATAAGCCATCAGACAGTTATAATCCATGCCGTTATACAGATATGACGCGGAAATCCGCGTTCCCATCAGATCGGCATTTCCTTCGCTGTCAGCCCGAACCATATCCGCTGAAAGCTCGGCAAGAGAATCTCTTTTCTGAAACGTATCCGCATCCACTTTCCAGTATAGCTCACCATCGGCATACGGAAAATAGCGAAGTACAACATCATAGACAACATCCTGATAAATAACGGAAAGATTCAATGCCACATCAGCGCCAACCTCCAAGCATCCGGTCTGAGTATCTGTAACCTGAGTAAATGTGCCGATATCCATCTTCCAATACAATCCGTCGAGCGGTATCGGCGCGTATCGGAGCGTAAATCCGTACGCGATATTCTGATAGCGGGCGCAATACACAGGAACGGACAGATCACTTCCCACCGGAAAGAGATTATCCGATGCCATCGCCGGATTCCCGAATACTGCCGGCAGAATTATCGTCAGCAACACTGCAAAAAGCTTTCGTTTCATGTTTCTCCTCCTTCTTTCGGATAGTTCCGAAGTTATTTCTATCACAATATGCTGTTGTAATACAAGGCTTAAAACTGGATGAACATAAGATCATTACTTATTTTTAACACTTCCTTAACACAATCCTTGCCGTATTCTAACGTGTTTCTCACAAATCTCTAATATTCTAAGTTTATACACATTCTTTCTAATTTTGTCTGTTAGCGAAGGAATGCTTTATGCTTAAAATCGATCTTCATGTTCATTCGAAAGCTTCGAAACGTCCGTCTCAGTGGGTGCTTCAGAAACTGGGATGTCCCGAAAGCTTTACTGAACCGATAACGCTTTACCGGATTGCCAAAGCCAGAGGAATGAATCTGGTAACCATCACGGATCACAATACGATTTCCGGCGCGCTCGAAATCGCTCATCTACCTGACGCGTTCATCAGCGAGGAAATCACCGCGTATTTTCCCGAAGACCGGTGCAAGGTTCATGTTCTCGCGTTGAATATCACGGAAGCTCAGCATGAGGATATTCGGCGTATTCGGGAAAATCTCTACGATCTGGTGCAGTATCTGGATCAGGAAGGCATTGTTCATATTCTGGCACATCCCCTGGACGGAATCAATGACCGCTTTTCTGCGGAACATTTCGAGCGGCTGCTGCTGCTGTTTCAGAATTTCGAGCTGAACGGTGCGCGGGATCATCTTCAGAATGTGTATCTGAAAGCCATCCTGACCAGCCGTCAGCCTGAGGATATTGCGCGCCTGTCTGAAAAATCTCAGCTCATACCGCCATTCGAAGACCACTGGAAAAAAAATCTGACCGCAGGATCG
>CAZMDM010000083.1:0-5087 GCA_964564775.1 uncultured Desulfonema sp.
GATCGTCGGCAGCGTCAGATGTTGATAAGAGACAGATGTTCCTGATGACCCTCAAGCGCATGTCTATTCTGTCCTCTGAAAATTACAAAGGCGTGGTATTCGATTTTACGGAAAATCGTCTGAAAGTAACCGCCACAAACCCGGATATCGGAGAATCCAAAGAAGAACTGGATGCGGAATTCGAAGGCGATCCGATGCGGATTGCGTTCAATCCCAAGTTTTTCATTGATTCACTGGGATCCATCGAAGAGGATCATGTGGTGATGAACATTCTGAGCGAAGAACGCCCCTGTCTTCTGAGCGGAGAGGGCAACAAAGACTTTTTAAGTGTCATTATGCCGATGAGAATATGAGCGAAAATATATACGGTGCGGATAACATCAAAGTACTGGAGGGACTCGAAGCAGTTCGCAAAAGACCCTCCATGTACATCGGGAATACGGATATCGAAGGGCTTCATCATCTGGTCTATGAAATTTTGGACAACAGCATTGATGAGGCAATGGCGGGCTATTGCGACACGATTCGGATCGTGATTCATCCCAATAACAGCGTCAGTGTAGAAGATAACGGACGTGGTATTCCGGTCGAACTTCATAAACAGGAAGGTGTTCCCGCGCTCGAAGTGGTAATGAGCAAACTTCACGCGGGCGGCAAATTCGACAATGACTCGTATAAAGTCGCGGGCGGACTTCATGGGGTGGGCGTGTCGGTGGTCAATGCGCTGTCTTCGGTGCTGGAAGTCGAGGTGTATCGGAACGGCAGCATTTATTATCAGAGCTATGCCAAAGGCATCAAAACCTGTGATGTCAAAGTAATCGGCGTAACAAACAAACGCGGCACCAAAGTCCGTTTCATGCCAGATTCGGAAATCTTTTTAAATACCACCGAGTTTGTGTTTGATACCTTAAGCCGGCGATGCCGGGAACTTGCTTTTTTAAACAAAGGCATCCGAATCATCATCGAGGATGAACGCTCGGAAGCCAAAAGCGAATTTTTCTACGAAGGCGGCATTGTCGAATTTGTTCAATATCTGAACCGTCATAACACGGCTTTGCATGAACCGATTCTGATTGCCGGTGAAAAAAACGATACGCAGATCGAAGTTGCAATTCAGTATAATGACAGTTTTACGGAAAAGCTATTTTCATTTGCAAATAATATCAATACGATAGAAGGCGGTTTTCATCTGATCGGTTTCAAAGCAGCGTTGACGCGTACCATTAATCAGTATGCGGTCAACGGCACGCTGCCCAAAGATTTCAAATCCAAAATCAGCGGAGAGGATGTTCGGGAAGGATTGACCGCGATTGTCAGCGTGAAAATCCGCTCGCCTCAGTTCGAAGGGCAGACCAAAACCAAGCTCGGCAACAGCGAGGTCAAGGGACAGGTCGAGACTCTGGTTAATGAGAAACTAAGCATCTTTTTTGAAGAAAATCCAAATGTTATCAAAAAAATTATCGGCAAGTGCGCGGAAGCTGCTCGAGCCAGAGATGCCGCGAAACGCGCCAGAGATCTGGTACGAAGCAAAAGCGCTTTGATTGATTCGACCTTGCCGGGAAAACTGGCGGATTGTCAGGTTTCAGAGCCGGAAGCAAGAGAATTGTTTCTCGTCGAGGGCGATTCCGCGGGCGGGAGCGCGAAACAAGCCAGAGATCGGAGGTTTCAGGCAATCTTGCCGCTTAGAGGCAAAATTCTGAATGTTGAAAAAGCGCGTTTTGATAAGATATTGAGAAGTGAGGAAATTCGCAATATCATCACCGCAATCGGCACAGGTGTAGGCGATGAAGACTATGACATCAATAAGATACGATATTATAAGGTCATCCTCATGACCGACGCGGACTTAGATGGTTCGCACATCAGAACCCTTCTGCTGACGTTTTTCTATCGTCAGATTCCCGATATGATTGAAAAAGGCTATCTTTATATTGCTCAACCGCCATTGTTCAAGGTCAGCAAGGGCAAAAGCGAGATATATCTGAAAAATGAGCAGGATTTAAGCGATTATGTACTGAAACGGGTCTGCGATCAGAAAGTCATTCGAAATGCCAACGGCGACAGCATTACTGACCATGCCCTGTATATGTTTGCCGGACATCTGTCCGAATATATGACATTGAGCCAAAGGTTCGAGCGCAGAAATATTCCCGTATCACTGATCGAACTTCTTATCCGGCAGGGTGCGGAAGGTAAGGAATTTCTTCAGGATCAGGATAAAATGATCGCGTTGAAAGACCTGCTGGTTCAGAAGGGCTATACCATTGAAGAATTTGGGTGGAGCGAAGAGCGCGATATTTTCAGAATGCGAGTAACCCCCGAAGGCTCGGAACAGGAACCCATACGAATCGGAAGACTGGTGTATTCTCAGGATTATCAGAAATGTCTGGATTTGGCAAAAAAGATTTTTCCGTTCGATGTACCGCCGTTCACGATTTCCGCATCGGATAAAGAAAGCGGCATGATTACCGCGCAGAATCTGAGTTCGCTATTGTATCTGATGATCGAGGAAGGCAAAAAAGGCATCTCTGTTCAGCGATACAAAGGTCTTGGCGAAATGAATCCGGGACAGTTGTGGGATACCACCATGAATCCCGAAACCCGGACGCTTCTCAAAGTCAGGGTTGAAGATGCGGTCGAAGCCGATGAAATTTTTTCGCTGCTCATGGGTGATGTGGTGGAGCCGAGACGGGATTTTATCCAGAATAATGCACTAGAAGTGAGTACGCTGGATATATAGGTGCTTCAAAATAAAGATCGGAATTCGAAATTTACTTTTACCGAGTTTTCGGAAAAAGATGGGAGTATAAATCCATGATTTGTAATATATCAATTTGATATTATAATATTTTTATAAAAACTCATCCCGAAATATTCTCCTTTCAAAAGCTCTGTGCGATTATTCCGCATTTTTTTAAGCTTTATCTTGACTTTTCTCTCGATATTGAGTAATTCGCTAAGTATTTCAAAAAAATTTTTTTAAATACTTTTTTGGAGGCACAAATGGCTATAAAAAAGGAAAAAAAAGAGCGAAAAGTCAGTATTGACGTGATGGCGAGATTTCTCATGCAGCAGTATGGCATTCCCAATAAAAAAGATGTGGAAGCATTGGGAACCCGACTGAAACATATCGAAGACCTTCTGATCAATATTGCTTCCGGAACAGGGAAGCAGATTGTCGGAAAAAAGCTGAAACGCAACAGAGCGTCCAGAGCTGGTGCGCGTTCCGCGTCCAATGCAGTACTCGAAGTGGTCAGAGCATATTCGAGTGAGGGACTCGATTTTGCCAAAATTCAGGAGAAAACCGGCTTTGAGGAAAAAAAGCTTCGCAATATCATCTTCCGCCTGAATTCGATGGGCAAAATCAAACGCCAGAGTCGCGGCATTTATGTGATTGCGGAGGGTTGAACACAAATGAGTGTGATTACGGATTCCGATTCCGGCATTTCTGTCGGAACACATATCGGCGGATACCGGGTGATCCGGGCGGAGAAGCTGACAGATATCCGGGCAGAGTTCTACGAACTGGAGCATGTTGCTACCGGCGCGAAGCATATCCATATCGCGAATGAGGACAGGGAAAATACCTTCGGGGTATCGTTCAAAACCGTTCCGGCAGATTCGACCGGTGTGGCACATATTCTGGAGCATACGGTATTATGCGGTTCCGAAAAGTTTCCAGTTCGGGATCCGTTTTTCTCCATGATCAAACGAAGCCTCAATACCTTTATGAATGCCTTCACGGCTTCGGACTGGACCATGTATCCGTTCTGCACCCAGAATAAAAAAGATTATTACAATCTGATGGACGTGTATCTGGATGCCGCGTTTTTTCCGAAGCTAGAATTGCTCAATTTCAAGCAGGAAGGGCATCGGCTGGAGTTCGAAGGAGAAAAGCTGGCATACAAAGGCGTGGTGTATAATGAGATGAAAGGCGCGATGTCTTCTCCCAATCAGGTGATGGGGCGATCTTTGCTCAATGCCCTGTATCCTGACACCACTTACGGACACAATTCCGGCGGAGACCCGGCAAAGATTCCGTCTTTAAGCTATGAACAGTTGAAACGCTTTCACGAGCGTCATTATCACCCCAGCAACGCGTTCTTTTATACTTACGGCAATCTGCCCTTAAGCGAGCAGTTGGAATTTATCGAAAACAAAATTCTGAAACGATTCACCCGGATTGATCCGCAGACCGAAGTGCCGTGTCAGCCCCGATGGAACAGTCCCAAAACCGTCAGTTATTATTATCCGCTGGCAAAAAACGAAGACGCGTCCCAAAAATCTCAGATATGTGTGGCGTGGTTGACCGCAGATATCTGTGATACCTTTGAAGTACTTGGATTAACACTTCTTTCTCAGATTCTGCTCGGCAATCCCGCGTCTCCACTCAGAAAAGCGTTAATAGAATCGGGACTTGGCAGCGCGTTGTCCGATGGCACAGGCTATGATTCGGATAACCGGGATACGATGTTTGCCTGCGGACTCAAAGATGTGTCCGAATCTGCCGCGCCGCAGATCGAAAAGATCATCTTCGATGTGCTGACCGAGCTTGCAGACAAGGGCATTGATCCCGAACTGATCGAATCTGCCATTCATCAGATGGAGTTTCATCGCAAAGAAGTAACCAATTCGCCCTATCCTTACGGATTGAAACTGATGTTGTTCGTGTCCGGCTCTTGGTTTCACGGCGGTGATCCGGTGAAAATTCTGCGGTTTGACGATTATTTCAAACAACTGAACGCGGAGCTTGCCAAAGGAAATTTCTTTGAGAGCCGGATACGGAAATATCTGCTGGATAATCCGCATCGGGTCTTGTTCAAACTGATTCCTGATCAGCAGATGGAGGAAAAAGAGGCAGCACGCGTAGACGCGGAATTGGAAGCTGTCAAAGCCAAGCTGACTGCCGAAGATATTCAGAACATTCGACAGGATGCCGAATCATTGCAGAAACTTCAGGAAAGTACAGAAGATTTGTCGGTTCTGCCGACTCTCGAACTGGCAGATATTCCGCCCTTGTCATTAAGCGTCAAAGAAAGCTCTAAATATTCTTCGGATCGGATGATCTGCTATGATCAGCCTACATC
>CAZMDM010000084.1:0-9595 GCA_964564775.1 uncultured Desulfonema sp.
ATTAAATCAGCGAAGGAACGAATTACAGCATCATAACTTCCTTTTGAATCAATTACGAAGTTTTTTGGTGCTGGAACACATTTGTACTGAGTCATAGCTTTCTCCTTTTATGGGTAATCAATACCACCATTTGGGTATCGACATCTTAAAATACGTTGAACTCCTTTTATGATTCCTTTTATGCTCCCGTATTTCTGAATTGCTTGTATTGTATAATTTGAACAAGAAGGCTCAAATCTACATGAATTTCTCAATTCAGAAGAAGCAATTTTTTGATATTTGCGGATAAGGACTATTATTATTCTCCTAATTTTTATCTTAACACCTCGCTTGACAAGATACTTGTTTTATATTACCATATTGTTATGGATATTCAATTTCAACCTCTTTTAAAATGGAGTGCAATTCATGGGCGAAGAAACTGGTAAAAGCTTTACATCTACCACAGGTAAAAGGCATCCTTCTATTTGGGATAGTACCCATCCCGATTTCGCAGATAGGACAATAAACCGCATTCTCGTATCCGCCAGAAGGCTTACGTTTAAATTTAGCTCCCCTATACTCAACAAAATGGGGGGCGGGTATTTTTTTCTTAAGTTCTATAAGTTCTTTGCGCGCTTCGGAGAGAGACTTTTCAAGCTCGCTTTTTTCTTTTTCGACCTTAGCGAGCATATCCTTAATGAGTGCGAGGTTCTGACCAAGAATAGTGCTTGAACCATGCTCGTTGATAGCTTTTTCAAGCCATGTTAATGGATTTAAAGTCATAGTTTATTTATTAATTTCACCTTTCAATCAAAGGATGCTGCAAATAATGTCGCAGATTAAAGTTGACACTACCGAAGTTTATGAAGCCATTCAAGACATTAGTATGGCATTAAGTTCAAAAAACGTTCCCAAACTCTTTCTTGAAAAGTGTCTCGACCTTAAGAAGAGCGATTCTTTCAAGAACTCCATATTTATCAGAACTGCCACAACTCTTACAAATGACCATATCATTAGGCTTGGGATTTGTGGGATGATCGAACTCCTTGCTACCGCAGTTAGGACACAGAATTTTGATAAATTGCTTGGGCATACTTAAATTCCCTTTCCTTTACAGTTATCTAACATTGATTATACGTCAGATGCCATCTAAAAATATAGCATCATACCATTGCCTGTCCGTTACATATCCTGTCATCCGAGCTTTGTCAATCTTTTTTTAAAAAATGACAACATACTTAGATAGCAGATGCCGGAATAAAAAATTAGATTGCAAATGACGGAATAAAGATTTAGATTGTAAATGAGTTACTAAAAAAATTAGACTGATCTCGGAAATACGATGACCGCTTCATACGAAAACGGAAAACGCCCGAAACTTCTTGAGCAGGTACGCGATGCCATCCGGCGGAAACATTATTCTATCCGCACAGAAGACACCTATGTTGAGTGGATAAAACGCTATATCCTGTTTCATAACAAACGCCATCCGCAGGATATGGACGGAGCCGAAATCGAGGCATTTCTGACACATCTGGCAACCAAGCACAATGTCTCCGCGTCCACGCAGAATCAGGCTTTCAGCGCTCTGCTCTTTCTGTACAGACATGTCCTCCGCAAAGAACTGACGATTCCGATCGACTCTGTGCGTGCAAAACCGTCAGTACATCTGCCTACGGTGATGACAAAAGACGAGGCGATGCGGCTGATTCAGGCAATGCTGCCGGATATTCACCAACTCATGGCAAAGCTGCTGTTCGGAACAGGGATACGGCTGATGGAATGTCTGCGTCTGCGGGTCAAAGACCTTGATTTTGAACAGAATCTTATTGTTGTGAGAGACGGAAAAGGCGGAAAGGATCGGGTTACGGTTTTCCCGGAGAGTCTGAAAGCACCGCTTAAGCAGCAGTTGCAATATGCAAAAGCCCTGCATGACAAGGATTTATCCGAAGGTTACGGAGAGGTGTATCTTCCGTTTGCTCTTGAAAAAAAATATCCGAATGCGAACAAAGAATGGCAGTGGCAGTATGTGTTTCCGTCTTACAAACTGTCAGAAGACCCGCGCACCGGCATGATCCGGCGGCATCATGTGAACGAAAGTGGTCTGCAGCGGGCGGTCAAGCTTGCATCACAGAAAGCCGGAATTGACAAAACAGTCAGTTGTCATACCTTCCGCCACAGTTTTGCAACTCATCTGCTTGAAAACGGATACGATATCCGCACGGTTCAGGAACTGCTCGGACATAAAGATCTAACAACGACAATGATTTATACCCATGTTCTGAACAAAGGCGGGCTGGCGGTTCGCAGTCCTTTGGATTGAATATCCTAAATAAATACTTTGCTAAAATCCACTTTTATACCTTCGCAATCGACAGGCTCACGATGAAATGTTTCCTTTTTTTCATTATCCATAACAATAACAGTTCTGGCATAAGTATCAACAATCCAGACGGTTGACACACCTGCCGCAAGCAGTATTTTGGCTTTATCAACAAGTTCCTGTATGCCCTGTGTGGGGGACAGGATTTCGATAGCCAGCAACGGAATCACTTCGCATCTTGTTTTATCTTCCAGAAAATCTGGTTGTACTGATTTCTCTTTATATACGGAGATATCCGGTGTCATCCCTTTGTCAATATCCAATGTGAGTTCGACAAAAGGCTGTATCCCTTCATTTTTCAAGAGATGTTCTATAATTTTGGTACAGATATAGCTATGGTTAATCGAAGGACTCATTTTGATCTCCTTGCTTACATACTTCAGAGTTTATATCGAATCTGAAAAAATAACCGTACCGGGCAATTTTATTTCGGAGCTTCCCGAACTTTGTTAATCTTATTTCTTCTCCGGTACCACAATCGGAATATCCAGCGTGAAAAACGTGGTTTTTTCCCGTTTGCAGCTTTGGACGCTGACCGAGCCGCCGATTTTGCGAACCGTATCGTAAATCACCCAAAGCCCCAAGCCGCTTCCCCGACCGCTTTCTTTTGCGGTGAAAAACGGATCAAACACGCTGCCTTCCTGATCTTTGGGAATACAAGGTCCGTTGTCAGTTACCCGGACATGAACTTTATCGGGAGAGGAGTATGACGATACGCGTACAAAGCCGTTTTTGCCCACAGCATCAATCGCATTGGAAATCAGATTTAAAAACATCTGCTGAAACTGAGCGCTGTCTCCGGCAATGATGGGCAGATTCGGCGCAAGATCAGTCTGAATTTCGATATTGTTGCTCAGGGCATGATTTCTGAGCAGAGAAATGGTCTGTGTCAGAATCTTGTTGATATCCACATCATCCGCATGAGGCTCCATTTTCCGAGTGTATCCCAAAAGATCATGGACGATTTTTCTGGCACGATCCACATGACGCTCGATTTTTTTCAGCGATGAGCGGTATTCGTCAAAATTCTGACTGCCTTTGAATTCTTCTTCCTCCAACAGATCACGCATCCACCCGGTCATCTGAAGAATCACTGCCAGAGGGTTGTTGATTTCATGTGCCACTCCGGCTGCCATTTTCCCCAATGCCGCAAGCTTGTCAGACTGAATCATCCGGGCATTGAGTTCGCTCATCCGGATATCGCCTGCTTTCAGACGGCGCACGATAAAGCCGGTCATGATCAGTGTAATCAGAATAATCAGGAATATCCCGCTTATCAGAACCGCAATCCATGAGCCGGATGTTCCGGCAATATCTCCCAGTTCTTCATCGGGATTCTGGCTGATGATCAGAATCCAGTTGTGATCTTTGATCCGGGTTCCCGCGTACATCAAAGTTTGTCCGTGCCGGTCTTTGCTTCGGATGACAGTGGTTCTGCCTCCAAACATCAAAGGACCAGGATCCGAATCCGACAGAACCTGTCCTTCGAATCTCGGACGGGTCTGATAAATTCCGTCCGTATTGATGATATAGGCATCGCCGGTTTTTCCGACATGCGCGGATCCGACCAGTTTTCCGAACATATCCGGGTCAACGGTTGCCATCAGTATCCGGTTTTTGCCGTTGTCATGGCGTCTGATCGCAGCGACAAAATGCGGCAATTGCCGAAAGCCGGTGAACACATCGCTGATAAATGCTCCTTGACGCATGGCTTTTTCAAACCAGGGTTGTTTGAGCAGGTTCATGCCTCTGAGTTCATAAGCTCCGATGTATGCCAGTACCTGACCGTTTTCATCGGCAATGCCCAAATCCGAGAATCCGCTTCCCCAGCGATTCATCAGGTCGAACACATCGGACAGATATTTTTCATCTGTCATTTTTTCAAGATTGTGTGTATCGGCAACCGCGCTGAGAATCATCAGGCGCTCTTTCAAAAAAATTTCGATCATCTCCGCATGGGTATTTGCCCGATATATCAGATGTTCCTCTGCTTTGGCATGATAAAGCCGGGTAAAGTTATGGTAAATCATCATCCCCATCACCACCAGAGGCATCACCGAAACCAGAAGCACTATCAGGATGATTCTGCGCCGAAGCAGGTTGTATTCGGCATCAGTTCTGACCGATACGGAGGATGACGTCATTGATATCCTTGTGAATTTTAGTTCGGTAATAATTGACTCTGACCGGATTGGTCATAATCATGTCTAACTGCCGCGCGTGCATGGTCAGATAGCCCACGATTCTAAGCCGCTGCTTCATAAATTCTTGATCATAGCCTTCGATGCGGGAAAACATGGCATCTTCTTTGGGTTCGATTCTGAATCCGTATTCCTCCAGAATTTCGCCCACAAACCGAGCGCGCAGCACCCGGCGTTCCACATCCGCAGCCCCGCCTTTGAACTGAAAGCTGATGTAATTCTCACTGTCGCGCTCGCTAATCAATGCCTCCAATATTGAAAAATGAAATCCGAGCCGTGAGCTTAAGCTGCAATAATGTTTCGAAATCATAAAATAATTTCGGTCGCTGTACTTGGATTTGACACCGGTGGTCAGAGCGGTATTTGCCGTTGCCTGAAACATCACCGACGCCAGTCCTTTGCCGTCAATGGGCGGAGGACCATCCCAGGGAACTGCCACAATGCCTTCCCACAACGCAATCATGGGAATAGAAGCGATATTTTCCAATTTCACATATTTATCCGTAATTTCCTCATTGAATCCGTCATCCAGATTCAGAATCCACCACTGCATGGGAACTTTGTAATACAACTGTTTGGCAGAGCGCTCGGAAAAATTGTGTTCTTTCCCGAAATTAAACATTTCATGCACGGATTTTTCATGCACGAATCGTGTAATGTCGTGATAGGTTGTACAACTCGATGGCTTGAATTCCGGCGCATCAGGATTCAGCAGATACAGAGGAATAATGCGCTGGCTGACCTGCTTCAGCACTTCATACACCGGGCTTCCTTCCATGAGATGCTTTTTTTGCGCGGCACTGCTCAGAAGTTCTTCGATTTTTCCCCGATATACCGTCAGTGAACTTGCATTGACCGTAACTATATCGCCGTTGACCAGCTTCTCCGTGATTCCCTCTAGCCCGAACAGCGCGGGAACCTGAAACTCTCTCGCCACATTGGCAAGATGCCCTGCAAATCCGCCCTGCTCCGTAATCACCGCAGCGGCACGGTTCAGCAAAGATGCCCATCTCGGAAGCGCCTGAGAAGTTACCAAAATTCCTCCATTGGGAAATTCCAATACATCCGAGCCTTTATTGACAATAAACACAGTACCCGATGCGGTACCGGGACTCGCGGTGATGCCTCCGGTGGCAATCACTGCCTCGGCATGAGCGGAGTCGGCAAATTCGCCTGCCACATTTTCCATCTGCTGAAGCGGGCGGCATTGCAGAAAATAAATTTTTCCGCTCGGATCGATTGCCCATTCGATATCCTGAGCAACGCCGTAATATTCTTCGATCACCACTGCAAAATCGGCAAGAGCAAGCGCCTGCTCCCGCGTGATCGAAGGCGTCAGACAACTGTCTCCGGTCAGATCGATGCGGCATATACCTTCGTCAGGATAGCATACGAATTTTTTCTCTTTGTTTTTAATATCTTCTCGAATCACGGACATCGGTTCTGTCCGGCTGACCACGATCAGATCACAATCCACACTGCCATCCACAACAGATTTGGGCAGACCCCAAGCGGAATTGATAAACACGGAATCATCCGAGATATTGACCGGATTTCGGGAATAAATCACGCCGCCGCAGACCGCATCCACCATGACCAGCGCGCCCACACACATCGAGATATCTTCATCTCTGAATCCGCGATTCAAGCGATAGGTAATTGCCTGAAGACTGTATTTACTGGCTATCACCTGTTTGTAGGCATAAAACACATGATCCTGACTGACGTTCAGTTCGGAACGATACTGCCCAGCGAAAGAACTGCCTGCGGAATCTTCGCCCAACGCGCTGCTGCGGATGGCAACCGTAATCTTTCCCCCGGCTTCCAGTTCGATCGCGTGCCACGCGTCTATGACTTCCATTTTAATTTCATCGGGAATTTCGGCGCGGATAATCATCTGCTGAATGTCCGCGCTTAAGCTGTAAAGCTCTTCCATATCGCTGACATCGGCAGCCGTGAATTTCCGGTCGATTTCGGTCTGAAGATCGTTGTATTCCAGAAACTTCTGATACGCGTACGAGGTGATGACAAATCCGGGTGGCACTCTGAGCCTGACTTTGTTCTTCAATTCGCCGAGATTTGCCATTTTGCTGCCCACCATATCGGTCATAGCAACCGAAATATCTTTCAACGGAATAATCAGGCGTTCATCCGGTATTGCTTTTTTCTGAGATAATAAAGATGAGATATCTTTCTGTATTTCATCGAATTTCATAAATAATTCTTCATACTTGCCCGGAGCGAGTTCGGTCAGATTTTTAATCAGGCGATAGACATTGACCGATACGCCGATGCAGCAGCTTTTGACAAAAGACATGCCGAAAGGCTCATCACCCTGCAAGGCTTTTTCGATATTTCCCATAATTTCAAGTGCTTTATTATTCGCACTCAGCAGCAGCTTGAAGTTGTGATATCGGTCCTTGAACGCGACCCGCAGTTCTTCCACATCCCAATCCGGGAGAGGCTCTTTTTTCTTCTGATTTTTGAAAAAACTTTTTATAAGTTGTATAACCATAGTGAAAGACAGTGCAAAGTTAAAAATGTAAAGTGCAAAATGATATCATCCGGGACAATAGACTTCTTTCCAAAGTCTGTTTTTACGCCCCGAAATAAATTTCAGGGCTGAAAGCTCAAGCCTGCTTAAGCAGGCTTCGGCTCATAGCCGGGCGATTTATCGCTCGGTTGAAAAGTTTTTAAAGAGGTCTGATAAATTGCCGGACATGAAAAGTCCCATAGGGACGGTGCATAATAGCATGGAAATTCATTTCCGGGAATGCAAAGTGAAGTGCAAAATGTAAGCACTTTACACTCTGCATTTTACACTGCTTTTATCAATGTCCGATATCCAGTCCCGCGCCTTCGAACATATACATGATCGCAAAGCCGTACCACATGGTATAAACCACATAGAAAATCAGAGAAAACAGGACGATGCCCATCTGCTCCGAGATTTTCTGAGGTTGAATTTTATAGTAATTGTACGAACATTCCACGCCTTTGGCACTGACGGTTTTGATAAAATTCGCCTCTGCAAACAGTTTCTGATCCGACAGGCTTTTATCCATCGCAGCAAGCGCATTCCACCAGTTATATAATGCCTGACGCTCATCATAGCCGTATTTGCCTTTGACTTTGTCGCCTGCGTTGGCAAACATAAAATCCGAGTCTTCCAGACAATTTGCCATGATTTTTCCGAAATCGCCGTCAACTTTCAACTGATTGCCGGTGGCAACCACAATTGCGCCGCTTTTTTCCAGCAGAAGCTTGGTGTTGTTGACCTGTGCTGCGTCTTTGACGTTCAAGGTAACAGAAACTTTTTTACCGTCGAACTTTGCCGCGTCTTTTTTGATTTTGGGAATATAATAGGCTGATCCTTTGGAGATTTTATTGTAGAGATCATCCATATAGTTCAAGCCGTTTTTGCCGTTGAACAGGGGCAGAAACATCAGCACCAGTACCACGACAAAGCCGATCATCAGACCGATGCCCATATACATTTCTTTGGTTTTGGTTCCGGACATGAGAATTATGCCTCCTCTCCTTTGAGTTTCTTGAAATTGATGACAAAAGTGCCGATAACCCAGACAGCGAATATCGAAATGACAATGAAAAAGGATATGTTGCCGATCATATCCAATACCGAAATCAAGCCTTTTGCCAAGCCCCAGTCAAATGCGCCTGCCAGTTTGCCCGGCAGAGCAAAAAACCGGTTGATGAATCCGGCAAGTACCGCCATCGCGTAAAATCCGCGAATGGTGATGCCCGGCACGACTTTGGTGCTGAGTGCGCCGATCTGAATGCCCAGCAGAGAGCCTAAAAGCATTCCCATTGCCAGCGTGTAGAAGATAAAGCCGTAAATCGCATACTGAGAGATCGAAGAATACCCCGCAGTAAAGATGATCTGAAAAATATCCGTGCCGACCGTAGTCAGAGACGATACGCCCAGAACATAAACAAAAATCGGGAAGGTCAGAAAGCCGCCGCCCACGCCCATAATCGAGCCTGCCAGTCCGACCAATGCGCCGGTGGCGACCAGAAATACGGCTGAAATCTGGCGTCCTCCGGGGACCAGATTCTGATCGAAGGTAATCATCGGGGGAATTTTGATTGCCTGAAGTTTTTTTGGCAATGCGCCCAGATCCGCGCCTTCGGAGGGTTTTGCACCGTGAGCGCTGCCGGTATCTCCGGTTTTTCTGGCAGTCAGGTAATCGGTCAGTGAATAAATGCCCAGAACCCCCAGCATCAGAACGTAAATCACCGTAATGAATGCGTCGCTCAGTACGGGGTTGTGGTCATACAACCAGCGATTCAGAACGCCACCGACAGTCGCGCCCGCTACCGCGCCGATCAGAAAGATTAGTGCGAGAGGCACGGAAATATTGCCCATCTTTTTATGCAGCACGCTGCCCATAATGGCTTTGGCAAAAATATGAAACAGGTCAGTTCCGACCGCCAGAATACCTTTGATGCCCGCGCTCATCAGAGCCGGCGCAATAACAAATCCGCCGCCCGCGCCGATACATCCGGTAATCAGTCCCGCACACAAGCCGATCAGAATCGAAGACACAAAGATTCCAGTGGTGAAAAACGCGGGGCTGTATGCTTTTTTGCCGCCGATAATCGAAGGCAGCTGATCCGCAAATGCGATCCCGCCCAGAACAACGGGAATCAGCAGCAGTCCGAGAATCACCAGACGTTTTCTGTCCCGCATGATGTTATTGGACATCTCGATTTCCCATCGCGCGTGCGCTTTGGCGCCCAACATCATAAACCTGCCCCATTCTTTGAAAAAATTCATGCTCTTTCTCCTTTTAACTCCTTAAAATGCTTATTTATCTTCTGAGCCTTTGGCTCTTTTTTCCTGCAAACTTTTCTTTTTATACGCGTCCTGAATTTTGAACAGCCATTCATCCATATCCACCGGCTTCCTCAGGTACTCGAAAGCACCTCTGTCCCTTCCGTCTCTGGTAACTTCGAGACTGGAATGTCCGGTGATCATGATGCCTTCACCACGGTGCCCGCTTGTTTT
>CAZMDM010000085.1:0-2461 GCA_964564775.1 uncultured Desulfonema sp.
GAACAATCACGACTTTATTCATCATGTCATAATCGAAATCTTGAGCAATTTCATAAGAATAGGATTCCTGCCCCAAGATGCGCCATGCGTTTTTGGAATTTAAGAGCGCGACATTGTAATGATCTGCCAAAGATTCCACTACCTTCATGCAGTCATCGAATACCCCCGGAATTTCAAAAACTCTGGCTCCGCTTCCCAAAGGCTGGGACAACTGCTGCGGAGTTACTTTCTTGTGCGGCAGCAGGACTGCGGATTTGATGTTCGGCTGAAGATATGAGGCATACAGAGCCGCAGATGCCGAAGTATCGCCGGTGGACGCGCAAATCGCCAAAACATCCGATACATAGCCGCTTTTCACCAAAAAGTTGATATAGCTCATGCCGCTTGCCATGCCGCGATCTTTGAACGACGCGCTGGGATTCTGTCCGTCATTTTTGAAGAAAAATCGGATTCCGGCTTTTTCCTGCATAAATGCGTTTGCCTCGACCATCGGCGTATGCCCTTCACCGAGCCATACGACAGAATCAAGCGGCATCACGGGTCCGATAAATTCGTGGTAGCGATAAATACCTTTCAATGCAGGGATTTTCAGCATTTTCCGAAAATCGAATATCCGATGCCACAGCGCACCGGGAATTTTTTTCAGCCGTTCGAACTGATTGTCGTAAATCAGCAAGACCTGTCCGCAATCCGGGCAGGTATAGAGCAGTTTGTCAATACCGAATTGACCTTTGCAGCCCAGACAGCGATAGATCAGTTCGCCTTTGGGTTCGGGAATGAGATAAGCTTGAATATCTTTGGGAAAATCTTCGAGTTTCATACGTTGTGCCTTCTGTACCTTTGCAACTTTGTGCCTTCTGTAGCTTTACGCCTTCCTAAAAAAGCCTATCAAAAATTATGAAAAAGGTCTATATATTTATCAGGACAAACGCATCCTTGCAAGATATTCTCCGAGCCGTTTCAAGCCTTCCTGTGTGGAAATCAGGGGAACATAGCCCAAATCCTGTTTTGCAGCACGGATATCAAACCAATGCGCTGTTGCAAGTTCTTCTGCCATAAAACGGGTCATCGGCGGCTCACCCGGAAGATGAAACAGCCTGTAAATCCCCTCGATAATCGTACCGACCCATTTTGCTATTGTCGGAGAAACTGAGCCTTTTACCGGAGCAAGCCCGCCCGCTTCCAAAATCGCATTGACCATATCCCACAAAGCTATGGGTTCATCCTGACTGATAAAATAGATTTTTCCAGAAAGTTCGGGATTGCTTATCAGTTTATCTGCCGCCAGAATATGGGCATGAGCTGCATTGTCAATGTAAATCGTATCCACCAGATTTCTGCCGTCTCCGATCTTTCGCAGGCGTTTGGCTTTGGCAAGAATACGCGGAACCAGATGATTGTCGCCAGGACCCCAGATCAGATGCGGACGTAAGATAATAGTTTTCAAGCCTTTTTTGGCAGCAGCAATCACAAGCTTTTCGGCAATGGCTTTGGTTTTGGGATAATGGGCATGATAGGTTTCTGGATACGGCACGGATTCATTAACACCTTCCATATCTTTTCCGTTGAAAACCACGCTGGGAGAGCTGGTATAGATCAGGCGGGATACCTTATGTTCAAAGCACGCGGCAATCACATTTTCGGTTCCGACAACATTGGCGCGATAATACTCGTCATAATCCCCCCATACACCCGGTTTTGCTGCCACATGAAACACCGATTCCATGCCTTTGCACGCGTTTTCAACCGAGACTTTGTCCGCGATATCGCCCTGAATCTGAACAACGCCCATTTTTTCCAGTTCAGGATAAAATTGTCTGGAAAAACTGCATACTTTCTCATTGCGGGCGATCAGTTGCCGGATAATCGCTTTGCCCAGAAATCCGCCGCCGCCGGTTACCAAAATATCGGGATTGTTGTTTTTCACTGATAAAACCCTTTCTTTCTTCACGATCCGAGATAATAGGTCAGCAGAACCTAATAGACCTCGAATGTTTCATCGTTCCGATCCTGAATATCTCTGATTTTTTTGTTTGCAGATATTTCGGATACGGTTTTATAAGAACGCTTTTCCGATATGTCATGCGCTGATGCGTTACGCTCGGATTTTGCAGAATGCGAAAGATCATCAAGCCTGAAAAACGCCATTGCGCCGCGTATCCGTATGGACTGCTCCAGCAGTTCTTTTGAATTGGATGCCACGACTTCGGCGGTAGAGGACAATTCTTCAGCAGAAGACGATAATTCTTCGGCAGCAGACGCATTTTGCTGAGTTACCTGATCCAACTGGGTAACTGCTTTGCCGATCTGCTGGGATACGGAATTCTGCTCTTCGCAGGCCGAACTGATTTCCTGAACCAGTTCCGCTGTTTTTCGAATATTCGGAACCATCAGACGCAGCATTTCTCCGGCGTTTTCCGCGATTCCGACACTCGAAACCGACAACCAGTCTCTTATACCC
>CAZMDM010000086.1:0-11283 GCA_964564775.1 uncultured Desulfonema sp.
TTTACCCATCTTGCCGCACTCAGCCATATTGGTCACGGCGTATCGTTCATTCCAAAGATGAACATCCGGGAAGTGTTTGCCGAAGTCGAAAGAGGCGGATGCCATTTCGGCGTGGTTCCTGTGGAAAACTCCATCGAGGGCGCGGTCAATCACACGCTGGATTTATTTTTCGAATCCGATCTGAAAATCTGCGCGGAAAAATATCAGCCGATTTCGCATGATCTTTTGTCCAAAAGCGGATCTTTATCCGATATTAAAATCGTGTATTCGCATCCTCAGCCTTTTGCCCAATGCCGGAATTGGCTGGAAAAATATCTGCCGGATGTTGAACTTCGAGAATGTAGCAGCACCTCGCGGGCTGCTCAGAAAGCGTCCGAAGAACCCGGAACCGCTGCAATTGCCAGCAGTGAAGCAGCCAGAATGTACGGGCTTCAGGTAGTCGCTTCCCGAATCGAAGATATTGCCAGAAATACCACACGCTTTCTGGTACTCGGCAAAGAATCGGCTCGACGTACCGGCAGTGACAAAACATCAGTATTATTCGTAACCTCCCATGTTCCGGGTGCATTGTACAAAACCCTGAAACCCATTGCCGAAAACGGAATCAACATGGTCAAACTCGAATCCCGTCCGACCCGGCATGAAAACTGGAGCTATTTTTTTATGGCGGATATCGAAGGGCATATCGAAGATGATCTCATCCGACAGACTCTGGAAGAAATGAAAGGGATATGCCTGTATCTGAAATGGCTCGGCTCATATCCCAAGGGGAGTGAGGAATGAAAAAAAATTCCGATTTTGCTTGCTACGTTATATGAATATCGTCTCTCACACTGCAACGCAACACAATGTTGCAAATTTTCACTCATCCCTTGAAAAATCTTCGTTTTAATCCTCCAATGTTGCAACAGTGCAACAATGCCGTTTCTGACTCTCAAATTATAACTATCCTGAATAATAATATTTTCATCATGGCACAGTCCGTGCAATATATATCTGCAACGATTGAAGATAAAATCCCGGTTCTGAGGGGAAGCCATGAATACCATAATCTTACACACGGACGGACAAATCAGCCATAACGGAAATATCGTGGAAAGCGAAGCACTGATGTTTCTTCCTTTCAAGATAGAACTTGAAGACGGCTTTACGCTGAGAACTTATTTCAGAATGCCGGAGAAATATCCCCTGTTGGGCAAACTGAGCATGTTTTTTCCGGATCTGATGAAACAATATCTGAAATCTCCTGTGTCCGGCTGCGTTGCCGACGGCATCGGACATCTGGAATTGTCCAAAACCGTTGAGATGATCGGATTTCCGGGAGAACCCCGCATGGAAATTTACAATTCATTTCATGGAGTTTTCGGAAAAGAACACTTCGAACTGAAACGGTATAAGCTCGAAGACCTGTTAGATATGCCTGTAAAGCTCGGAAGATTGAAACATATTGTTTTCGGAGATAAAGTTGACATTTTTGAATTTGATACGGTTTTCACATTATTCGAACTGATTGACGCTGTGGCATGGGAACTGAGTTTTCAGACCGGTCCTATGGAGTGTCAGTTGAGGAGGTAGTTATGTTTGAGAAAATATTGTTTGCAACAACCGCTTCGGCTTCTTGTGATGACGCTGCCAATGTGGCGTTCGATCTTGCCAAGAAGTACAACTCCAAACTTTTTGTGTTCCATGTCATGGGAATCCCCAGTCGGGGTTACAGTCCCAATGTGGTGGACGTAAGAACCGGTGAGGAAGTGCAGAATGACAAAGATTACGGAGATTGGGTGAAAGATGAAATGAAGAACACCTACGCCAAACAACTGGCAGAGGCAAAAGACTGCGAGATCGAAACTCGGGTTGGTGTTCCTCATACCGAAATCCTCAGATTCGCACGCAAAAATGATGTTGATCTGATTGTCATGGGCGCGCATACCCGTCAGGATGAAGTCGGCGCGACACGCTATCGGAGCATTGTGGGCAGCACCATGCAGCAGGTTGCCAAAAGCGCAAGATGTCCGATACTGATTATCAGCAGACCCTGTACCACCTGTTTCTGGTATTTTGCCAACATTGTGGTCGGAACGGATTTTTCCAAAGCATCATATTCGGCATTCCTTTTTGCCCGGAAGGTTGCAAAGGAAGTCGGATGCAAGATTCATCTGTTTCATGCGCTGGATCTGAGTTCCGTGTATGCGGGAAAAACGCCGGAACAATCCGAAATCGAAGAAAAAATCAAGCAAGCCAAGCAAAAAATGAACGATTTGTATGGGTCAAAGATGCAGGATATCGCGAGTTATGATATAGAGGTGTGCGAGGGGATTCCGTATGTGGAAATCCTGAAATTTGCCCGGCAGCGAAGTGCTGATCTGATCATCATGGCGCACCATACCAAAGAAATTGATCCTGAAAAGGCTCTGCTCGGAAGCACTGTGGAGCAGGTTGTTCTGCGCTCTACCTGTCCGGTGGCAAGTGTCAATCATCCTGACAAAGTTGAAATCTAGCAGGAAATCAATTCAAGGGGTCATCGGGAAATGGAAAAAAAGGTTATTCTGATAGTAGATGATGAAGCGGACATGAGGTTTTTTCTCTCCACTCTTGCCAAAACCAGCGGCTATGAATCTGTAGTGGCGAAAAACGGAAAAGAGGGGATGAAGAAAGCCTTGGAGAGAAAACCCGACCTTCTGATTCTTGATGTGATGATGCCGGGCGAGGGCGGCATTCAGATGTATCGCCAGATCAGAACCGATCCGAATTTGAAAGCGATACCGATCATTATGCTGTCGGCAATTGCCAAGAAAACCTTTTATCATTATTTAAGTATGCTCAATACGAAGATCACCGAAGCCATTGCCTCGCCCGAAGCATACATCGAAAAACCCCCGGATGCGGGGGAACTCATTGCACTGATTCAATCAATTCTCAATCCGAGCGATAAATCGCCAGGCTAGAAGCGAAAGCGTCATGAATGATGCTGGTAAAAGCTGGCTTCAGCCTGCTTGAGCTTCTAGCCCTGAAATTTATTTCGGGGTAAAGAAGGAGAATATATATGGACTGGGAAATCGGAAAACGTCTGATTGCGGATGTCGGCAAATGGAAAGAATCCTGGGTCTGGGTGGAAGAACCTTATGCCAGCCCTGACGGAGAAAAAGTTGCTGCTATCGTCAGAACCGAAGACGAGATGTTCACCGTCTGCGTCAACGGAGAATCATGGGAAAACAGTTTCGATAAAATCTGGTACTTAAGATTTTCGCCGGATAATCGCCTGACTGCCATTGTTTCCGATGGCGAATGGACGCTTGCCATAGACGGAGAAACTTGGGAAAACCGTTTCGATTATCTGTGGGATACGCAGTTCGGACAGGACGGCACAAATATCGTTGCTGCCACACAATCCGAAAGAAAATATGCGGCTGTGGGAAACGATGAAGCATGGGAAAACCGCTTTTCCTTTATGACGCAACTGGCATTGAACTCTGACGGCTCGCAGACTGCTGCGGTTGTTCAGACCGTGCCTGTCAAGGAAGGCGATATCTTCAAATTTCAGGAAGGGTGCTACACCATCGCGGTCAACGGGGAAGCATGGAATCGCAATTTTGTCAATGTCTGGAGTCCTGTATTCAGCCCGGACAGCAAGCATGTTGCTGCGGAAGCCAGACTGAATCTGTACGAATATACGATTGTGATTGACGGAAAGCCCTGGAATAAAAACTTTGCAACGGTCTGGGCACCGCAGTTCAATCCGGCAGACGGCTCTGTAACGGCTCCGGTCAGAAAAGACGGCAAATGGTTTCTTGCCCGCGACGGAGAAATCATCTGGAATATGCCGTTTGAACAGTTGTGGCATCATCAATACAGCACAGATGGCAAAAAAATTGCAGCCATCGTAAGCCCGAAATTCGGACTATGGACAGTGGCGGTCAACGGAATATGCTGGAATCACACTTTTGAAGAGATGGTTACAGACCTCACTCTCAGCCCGGACGGAAGCCGAATCGCCTGTGTCGGCAAAGATAATGGCAAATACTTTGTATGTGTGGACGGGATCGTCTGGAATGAAGCTTATGACATGGTTTTTCCGCCGGTATTCAGCCCGGACAGCCGGAGAATTGTCGTAAAAGTGGAAAAAAACGGAAAATACTTCATTGTCGAAAACGGCAAACCGGTCGGCGAAGCGGCAGATATGTTGTGGAATCCGGTATTCAGCCCCGATAGCGGCAAAATTCTGCTCAGGGCTATAGCAGACGGAAAGTATTATCGTCACATCATGTCTTAGCCCCGAAATAAAATTCAGGGCTGAAAGCACAAGCAGGCTGAAGCCAGCTTATTCATATCGTCCTTCAGGACGATTCAGCTTTTAGCCGGGCGATTTATCGCTCGGTCAAAAGGAGGGTTCTCTTATGCACCATATTTACGATTTTGTTACCGGTCCGTTGGCGTGGACCGCGTTTATCATATTCATCGGCGGCAGTATATACCGAATCGTTTCGATGGCAAAGCTTGCCAAGCAGAAAGATACGGTGGTGTATGCCTATACGAATCTGTTTTATGCAATGCGCTCGATTCTGCATTGGCTCACGCCATTCGGCAGCGAAAACATGAAGCAGAATCCGGTAATGACCATTGTTACCTTTGCATTTCATATCTGTCTGCTGATCGCGCCGATATTCCTGTTTGCTCATATCGCGCTGGTCAAAGAATCATGGGATATCAGTTGGATACATATTCCCGACAATATTGCCGACATCATGACGCTGATCGTGATTGCTTCCTGCGTGTTTTTTCTAGTCAGAAGACAGAAACTGCCGGAAGTGAAATATCTGACCACCACATCGGATTATATTCTGCTGGCAATTGTCGCAGCGCCGTTTATTACCGGATTCTGGGCATATCATCAGTTTCCCGGGTATACGCTTATGGCAATTCTGCATATTCTCTCCGGAGAAGTCATGCTTGCCGCGATTCCGTTCACCCGACTGAGCCATGCCATCTTTTTCCCGTTCACACGTGGATACATGGGGTCTGAATTCGGCGCGGTCAGACATGCCAATGATTGGTAGAAAGGAGTAATCATCATGTATGAAGGTTCGGTGAAAACTGAAAATATTATTGCGGATCCGGGAATAGACAAAGGCATCGAGCGACTCACGCCTGAAAAAATCGAGCAGGTGATAACAAGCTTTCTGAAAAGCGAAACCGGCGCAAGGTTCAAGACCTATACGGATATCTGTGTTCATTGCGGACTGTGTTCCGAAGCCTGTCATTTTTTTCTGTCGCGCGACCGAAACCCGCGATATTCTCCGGCTGCCAAAGTCAAACAGACTGTCGGAGAAATTTTGGAGAAAAAAGGCAAAGTCAGTCCTGAATTTATCCGAAACATGGTTCTGATTGCGTTCACGGAATGCAACGCGTGCCGAAGATGTGCGATGTACTGCCCCTTCGGGATCGATATCGCATATCTCATGCTGACCATGAGGCGCCTGTGTCATAAATTGGGCGTTGTGCCGCAGTTTATTCAGGATACCGCGCACAGCCATTCTGCCACATTCAACCAGATGTGGGTCAAAGACGATGAATGGATTGACAGCCTTCAGTGGCAGGAAGACGAGGCTCGCGGGGACATTCCCAATCTTCGAATACCCCTTGAAAAAGAAGGCTCGGAAATCATGTATTCGGTGATCGGTCCTGAGCCGAAATTCCGCGCGCAACTGATTTATCAGGCTGCGGTGATTATGGAAAAAGCCGGAATGAATTGGACTATGCCTGCAACGCCCGGCTGGGATAACAGCGATATGTGCATGTACACCGGCGATTACGAAATGATGGGACGGCTCAAACGCGCACATTTTGAAACTGCCGCGCGGCTGAAAGTCAAGCGAATCGTCATGGGCGAATGCGGTCATGCGTTCCGTTCGATTTATGACGTGGGCAATCGCTGGCTGGGCTGGAAAACGCCGCCGATCCCGGTCATTCATGCGGTCGAATTTTACCATGAGCTGTTCAGAACCGGAAAAATCAAAATTCCCAACAAATTCGAAGAGCCGGTAACTCTGCATGATCCCTGCAATATTGTCAGAGGAAGAGGCTTGCATGAAATGGCTCGCGGGGTGGTGCATTACAGTTGCAAAACATTGATCGAAATGCACCCGAATCGGGAACACAACTATTGTTGCAGCGCGGGCGGCGGCGTCATCAACTGCGGTCCTCCGCACAAAATGACGCGTGTGGATGGCAATCGGGTCAAAGCCGAGCAATTGATGGCGGCTTACAAGAAAGGCGCCAAAGTGATTGTTGCGCCCTGTCATAATTGTCACGGTGGTTTGGAAGATATTATTCACCATTACGGCATTGACATGAAAATCAAATTTTTGGGCGACATTATCTATGAGATGATGGACAAATAACCGAGCGATAAATCGCCCGGCTAGAAGCAAAAGCGTCATGAATGACGCTGTAAATAAGCTGGCTTCAGCCTGCGTGAGCTTCTAGCCCTGAAATTGATTTCAAGGAGGAAACGAATGAAAAAGAAAATCACTCTGCTGATAGCAGTAATCCTGATTGCGGCAATTTCCGGCTTCTCTCAGGAAAATATGCAGTTTCTGGATGACAGCGCGTTTGCTGTCAAAATGAGACCGCCGGCACTGTTTCCGCATGACGCGCATAATGAGAAAGCCAACATCATTGCCTGTGAAACCTGTCATCATCTGTATGAAAACGGCAAAAAGGTGGAAGGCGTTTCTTCGGAAGACCGTAAATGTTCGGAATGTCATCATAAAGATGGCGATCCCATGCAGTTGGCGTCCGCATATCACAATCGCTGCAAAGGCTGTCATATGGATAAGAAAGCCGGACCTGTGCTATGTGGGGAATGTCATAAAAAATAGATTCGCATGAAAGAGGATGATATGAAGATCGAATACAGTCCGATAGGAATGATTCACAGCCCGTTCAAAACCATAGAAGGAATGCCGATTCAGCCGGCAGGAGCTTCGGGCATCAAAGGCAGCATTGAGGTTTTTCCTGAATTCGAAGAGGGATTGAAAGACCTTGAGGGTTTTTCTCATATCATTCTGATGTATCATTTTCATCGCGTGGAAGGATACAGTCTTCTGGTTACGCCGTTTATGGATGATGTCCGACGCGGGATATTCTCGACCCGTGCGCCCAAGAGACCGAATCCTATCGGAATTTCGATTGTCAGACTGGTTCGGGTCAATGGGCTGACGCTTGATATCGAGAATGTGGATATTCTGGATGGCACGCCGCTGCTCGATATCAAGCCATACATACCGCAATTCGACAATCATCCGGCGACTTCTATCGGCTGGCTTGAGAATGCGAATGAAAAAGTCAGAGCAGCAAGGTCTGACGGGAGATTCGGATGATTTACTCAAAGGGGGATTCATCGTCTCCACTGCGAAACCGAGCGATAAATCGCCCGGCTATAAACCGAAGCCTGCTTAAGCAGGCTTGAGCTTTCAGCCCGAAAATTGATTTCAGGGCGACCGGAAAGGAGCATAACATTGAAAATATTGATTATCGGCGGAGTTGCCTGCGGACCTAAAACTGCGGCTCGCCTGAAACGTCTTTGTCCCGATGCGGACATTACCATGATTGAGAAAGGCAGCATCGTGTCTTACGGCGCGTGCGGGCTTCCCTATTTTGTCGAAGGCTTGTTTCCTCATATTGACGAGTTGGTCAATACGCCGATGGGTATTCCCAGAAACGCGGCGTTTTTCGATCATGTCAAAGGATTCAAAACCCTGACACGAACCGAGGCATTACGCATTGACCGCAATGCAAAGACTGTTCGGCTAAAAGATTTGGAAAGCGGACAGGAAAGCGATATGGCTTATGACAAGCTGGTGCTGGCAACCGGCGGCTATCCGTTCCGCCCCCCGATTTCAGGGATTGATCTGAAAAATGTCTGGTTTATGACGCACCCGGATCATGCCAGAACTCTGAAACAGGAAATTGCTGCTCAGGGATTGAAAAAAGCCGTGCTGGTCGGCGCGGGATTCATCGGCATCGAAATGGCGGAAGCCTTGGCTGCCTGCGGCGTTGATGTAACGATTGTGGAAATGTTCGATCAGATCATGCCCGGGGTGCTGGACAAAGAAATTGCGATGCTGGCTGCCAAGCATCTGAAAGAAAAAGGAATCAAGCTGGTTCTCGGCGAATCGGTCAAAGCCATTGACGGCAAAGATAACGTTTCCGGCGTGATTACGGACAAACAGCGCATCGAAGCGGATTTTGCAGTTGTGGCAGTCGGCACGCGTCCCAATGACAAGCTGGCAAAAGACGCGGGGCTTTCGTGCATGGAACGCGGCGGTATTCTGATTAACGAGTATTGCCAGACCAGCGATAAGGATATTTACGCGGGCGGAGATTGCGTGGTCAACCGCTATGTGAACGATACGGTATCCACGCCGCTGTTCGTGCCGTTGGGATCAACCGCCAACAAACACGGCAGAACCATTGCCAATCATATCGCAGGTCTGAACATCCCGTTCAAAGGCATCGGCTGTACCGCGATTGTCAAGGCTTTCGATATTACGGTCGGCAGAACCGGACTCACGGAAAAGCAGGCGCGTGATATGAAGCTCGATATTGAAACCTTTATCTGGGCAGGTTCGGATATGCCGCATTATATGCCCGCATCCAAGCCTCTGATCATCAAGATGATCGCGTCTAAAAAAGACAGAAAGCTGATCGGGGTGCAGGTGGTCGGCGCGGGCAACGGTGCAAAGCGATTGGATGTCGCAGCCAGTGTGATTGCATTGAACGGAACATCGGATCAGTTGGCAGATATTGACTTGGCATACGCGCCGCCTTTCGGACCTCCGATTGACCCGATTGCCACCTGCGCGCAGATGCTCGGTAACAAGTTTGACGGAATTGCCCGAAGTATTTCCGCATTCGAAGCCAAAGAACGCATTGAAAAGGGCGATATAATCCTCTTGGATGTGCGTACTCCGAAAGAGTTTGAAATGATTCGAATGCCGTATCCTGTTGTTCATATTCCGCTGGGACAATTGAGAAAAAAAGCAGCAGAACTGCCCAAAGACAAAGATATTATCACGTTCTGCAAAGTCAGTATGCGCGGCTATGAAGCACAACGCATATTGAACGCGGCAGGATTCGACAGAGTTTGCTTTATCGAAGGCGGTATTGCAGGATGGCCCTTTTAACTGACCTCTTCCCGACCCTCTCCTGAAAGGCGAGGGGGAAATGATTATCTCCCGTTCCCTCTCAGGGAAGGTGGCAGGGGTTTAGGTTACACAAACGAGGTGTGTTATGGCAAAGAAAATCATGGTCGTAGATGACGATCCCATTATTGTCAAATATATCGTGAATATTCTCACGGATAACAAGTATGAGACATTCACGGCATCGGACGGCACTGAGGCGTTTGAAGCATTGAAAACCCAGAAGCCGGATATGATTACGCTCGATCTTCAGATGACAGAAGAATGGGGACCTCAGTTTTACCGCAGGCTTGCCAAAGAAGATGAATACAAGGAAATTCCGATTCTGGTCATCAGCGGACTTGCAGGACGGCATCTGTCTATCCGCAAGGCAGTCGGATATTTGGCAAAACCCTTTGATCCGAATGAGCTTATTTCGATTGTGAAAAAGACTATCGGGGAGCCGTGAAGCGAGCGATAAATCGCCTGAATATCGAACCGGGATTAAAAAATCCTACAATCTTTTAATCCCGGAAATTATAGATGAGTTAAACAAAGGATATGATGTCATACTTTAGATGGCATCTGACGTGTAATCTCTTTCCGCTCTGAGGACAGATACGCATTTCAAGCTGTTTGTACACAGACAGAAAAAAGTTCGGCTAAAATTACTGCGTAAGGTGAGATCATAAAATAAAACCCTTTACGCCTGCATTATAAATATTAGAACTTGTTATGCAAAAACCTAACCGGACATCTTTGCGGAAAAATACAGCTTTCTGAGAAAATTATTGACAAAGCAACACGAAGTGTATATAGAAGAATATTCTATTTTTTGGTGAGGGTGTGGAGAGGTGGTCGAGCGGCTGATGGCCCCGCTCTCGAAAAGCGGTATTCTGGATAAAACCGGGATCGTGGGTTCAAATCCCACCCTCTCCGCCATTACTCTTACCTTAACGGAGAGATGTCCGAGCTGGCCGAAGGAGCACGACTGGAAATCGTGTATACTGCCAAAAGTGGTATCGAGGGTTCGAATCCCTCTCTCTCCGCCATTTCCTATTTTATGCTGCATTGATATGGATCTCTTTTTCAGATAAAAAACTCTTTTCCCGCGGGCGTCAGATAATCCGGATTTCAAAATTTGCATTGCTGCAACCTAAATCCGAGCATTGATCGAAAGCCTGAGACATGCTATCCTTACAATAAATCCGCAATTCCGATTTTATTTCGGATAGTCTCAAGGAGTATTGTATTATGCCGATTTACGAATTTGTCTGCAACAAGTGCAGTCATCAGTTTGAAAAGCTTGTTTTTTCCACGGATACCTCGCCAGTGGAATGTCCTCAGTGTAGTGGAACAGATGTCGGAAAGTTGATGTCTGCTGCCAGCATCAGAGCCCATGGAATTCCTACGGGTTCGGGAGGATTCAAACCTCCGGCATGTTCTCCCCGAGTCGGAGGATGAGGCACACATTGATGTTTCTCAGGTTGAGAATCATTATGATCGGGATTTGGAAGCAGAAATCCCGATCATATATCCGCTATCCTAAGCGACAGTCCCGGACATCACCCAGTATTCGGTTCCGTCATTTTTCCTATCCAAAAATCCGTAATCTATCATGTATCTTCGGATAGTTACATAATCTTTATACACATTTCTCAGAATACTGTTCACTTCTTTTTCGGAATATTTCTTTGCCGGATCGAACATTTCCGAGATATGCTGCAACAAAGCAAGTTTTTTCTTCTGTTTTTTCGGAAAGCTTTTAAGCTGATCTCCGTCAAAATACGTTCCAATGATGTCGGCTTTTTCTTTTTCCGTGATTTTCACACGATCATCATTCACCGGAAGGGTGGTATGAAATCTCACAAATGATTCTTCCGGTCTGTTGCGTTTTCCGAACAATTCTTCCATGATTGCCATAAAAATCTTTGCCTCCTTGTATTTTTTCCGTAAGAGAAATCGGTGGTTGCGTACCGTTGACTCGGCAATTCCCATGCGAGCGGCTATTATCGCATCCGACAGCCCCTCATACAACAGCGATAAAAGTTCTTTGTGAACAACAGACAGCCCGGTATGCTGCTTGTCCAGACCTGTCAGA
>CAZMDM010000087.1:0-5059 GCA_964564775.1 uncultured Desulfonema sp.
AAACCTGATGCTGGCGGAGGCGACTCTGATTAATTCCCGCGCATGCTGATCCCGTATGATTCCATGCGCCTTGACGGAAGTTACATGGGTCAGCCGCCGTTTATCATCAAAACGCTCGAAGATACCGCGTTGAAGAAAAACAGCATCTGCGTGGAAATCAATCCCAAAACCGCCAAATCATTGGGCATCGGCGACTGCGGATATTCTGTTTTGTCAACGCCCAAAGGCAGTGCGAAAGTCATGGTTTGCCTGTCTGAAGGCATTATGCCGGGTGTTATTGCAATGCCCAGAGGCTTGGGACATACACGCGGATTCAATGGCAATGACAAGTATTTGGCGGATAAGGGCGTGAATTTCTGCGAACTCATCGGGCCGGCGGAAGACCCTGCTTCCGGTCTTGATACCGCGTGGGGAATCAGGGCAAAGCTTGCAAAAGCTTAGACTGATGAAATGATATGGAGAATGAGGTTCCGATGAAAAACGAACAAGGAAAACCTAAAAAATACGGAATGGTAATTGATTTGGACAAGTGTACCGGGTGCGGAGCCTGTATGGTCGCCTGCATGTCGGAAAACAATGTGCCGTTCAAAGCCGATGAGACCAACAAGCGGGACAGCATTACCTGGATGCGGGTGTATAAACTGAACAACGGCAAGCCTTATCCCGATACGGAAGTCTGCTATCTGCCGAGACCCTGTATGCACTGCGAAGGACATCACGGTCATTCGCCCTGCGTGTCAGTCTGTCCGGCAACCGCTACGGATTACAGCACCGAGACCGGTATTGTCAGCCAGATTTATACCCGATGCTTCGGATGCCGGTACTGCATGGGAGCTTGTCCCTATCATGCCCGGCATTTCAACTGGTGGGATCCGGTCTGGCCCGATGGTATGGAAAAAAGCTTAAGCCCCAATGTATCTGTCCGCATGAGGGGTGTTGTGGAAAAATGCAGTTTCTGCTTTCACCGCTATCAGTTGGCAATGGACAAAGCCCTTCTGGAAGGACGCAAAGAGCTTGAGGAAGGCGAATATCAGACTTCCTGCACGCAGGCATGTCCGTCCGGCGCGATTGTTTTCGGCGATCTGAACAATCCCCATCATGCGGTGTATGAACTGAAGAAAAATCCCAATGCGTTCCGGCTTTTGGAAAGACTCGGCACCAATCCGAAGGTGTATTATGTATCGGGCCGGGAATGGGTCAGACGCGCCGGAGATAACTATATCAAGGGCGAATGGGAAAACAAGGGACAAACCCCTAAGAAGGGATCACACTGACAACGAGGAGTCGTGAAATATGGATTTGGATTCTGCATTGATACCCGAAGGCGTCAAACGCTGTCCGTTGTGGCAGTTTCTCCTGTTTATCGGAGCGGTCGGCGCAGTGCTGCTCTGGGGCGTATATGCCATGCTGCTGTGCTGGCTCAAAGGCTTGAATCAGACCAACATGAACGATTATTACGGTTTCGCGCTGTGGATCTGGGCTGACCTCGGCGTCATTGCTCTGGGCGGCGGCGCGTTTTTTACCGGATTTCTGCGATATGTGGTCGGAAAAGACAAACTCAAAAACATTATCAACTATGCGGTATTGATCGGATTTATCTGCTACAGCTCCGCGTTGCTGATTCTGGCGATTGACATCGGACAGCCGCTTCGAGGATGGTTCATCTTCTGGCATGCCAATGTTCACTCGATGCTGACCGAAGTGGCATTCTGTTTATCCTGCTATTTCGGCGTTCTGTGCGTGGAATATATTCCGCTGGTACTGGAAAACCGCCAGTTGTACAAAGTGCCGTTTTTCCACAATCTGGCACACAACATGCACGAAGTCATGGCAGTATTTGCCGCAACCGGCGCATTTCTGTCTTTCTTCCATCAGGGATCATTGGGCGGAGTTGCCGGCGTGTTGTTCGGCAGACCCTTTGCATTCCGCGAAGGAATATTCATCTGGCCCTGGACATTCTTTTTGTTCACATGGTCTGCGGCAGCCTGCGGACCCTGCTTTACCATCGCGCTGACCAAGCTGATCGAGAAAATTACCAAGAAAAAGCTGGTATCGGATGATGTGGTTGAATTGCTTGCCAAAATCGCAGGCTGGATGCTCTTAAACTATTCGATTGCCAAAATTGCGGATACGGTGTATTGGGCAACGGTAACTGCTCCGGCACAGGGTTTTTATATCAGCCAGTTTTATTCGAATAACCCGTTCTACGGAATGTGGATTCTGTACCTTGAAATCGCATGTACGCTGATTCCGGGCTTGCTGCTGATTACCGAAGGCGGCAGAAAGAATAAGTTCCTGCTGGTAACATCGGTGATTCTCGGCGCATTGGCAGCCTGTATCAACCGCTGGGTCATGGTGCTTCAGGTCATGGCTGTTCCGGTTATGACGTTTGATACATGGGCAATGTACATTCCGAGTTGGCAGGAAGTGGCAACCACGATTCTGCCGGTGGCGTATGGCGTGATCTTAGTAGCAATTTCATATCGGTATATGCCGGTTTTCCCGCAGGAACGGGAACTCAATCCGATAACAGAGTAAGCTTAGGAGGACCACTAATGTTTCCGTTTTGTTTCGAATGGATATGGGATATGGGGCATGGCGTGTTCATGGGCGGACTTTGGTATGCTCTGAGCATCATCGGACTGGGCATGACCTATTGCGTGGGCAAGGCAATGCTGGATACGATGCACGGGCATGGCGACGGACATGGGCATGGACATGATGGGCATCATTAAAAATACCTGAATTGTTTTGAGAATTTAAAATTAACGCCTCTTCGTTGAAGAAACGGAGGGGCGTTGTTTTATTGACTAGGTATGTCTTATGAAAAAAAAATATTCATCGATAAGTTACGATGATTTTCATTCTGAATCACCTGTTCTGAATCACAAGTCTTGACACTTGGCACAGATTATGCTTAAATAGAAAGATTCGACATTGTTGCGGAGATACCGTAAGTCAGGCGGCTTTCGGAATAATTTTATCAGAAGAGGGAAGTATGAAAAGAACGTTTCAACCGAGCAAACTCAAACGGGTCAGAACACACGGATTTCTGACACGCATGTCCACCAAAGCCGGGCAGAGAATCATCAAACGGCGCAGAGCCAAAGGCAGAAAGCGCCTTGCGCTGTAATATCGCCGATCTCAGGAATATCGCTTAAGAACGCGTGAATTTTCGTTTTCAAAAACAGGACAGACTATTACAGCGTGCCGAATTTCTGAATCTGTCCGAAACAGGGAGAGTCGAACACAGCAGTTGTTTTCTGGCGGTATTTGCACCCGGACGGTTTCAGCACCACCGTCTGGGAGTAACTGCCAGCAAAAAAGTGGGTAACGCTGTTGTACGCAATCGTATCCGGCGATATGTCCGAGAATTTTTCAGACAACACAGGCATTGTATTGCAGGTATTTGGGATATCAACATTATTGCAAAAAAACGCGCCGCAGACGCATCTTCACAAAGCATATCTGCTTCCCTGCGGCAGCTTTTCGAAAAAATATCTCGTGCAGGCTATCAGACAGACATTTCTGCTATTGATTAGGATGTATCAGTACACCATATCTCCGCTTATAGGTCCTGCCTGTCGGTTTTATCCGAGCTGCTCCGAATATGCATATCAGGCAATCTCTCGTTACGGAGTGCTGAAAGGAGCGTTTCTGTCCGTAAAACGGCTCTTGAAATGCCATCCCTTTCATCCCGGAGGAGTTGACCCTGTTCCCTGAAACCCTGCAACTGCAATGCTTTTTTTATCATCAGCCGAAAAAGCCGTATACCAAGCGGCTAACTTTCTTATTTTTCAGGAGAAGATAATGGAACAAGCTCGTTTAATCTTGGCTCTTGTACTGTCATTTCTGGTGTTTTACATCTGGAATGTCCTTTTTGTTGACAAAGACGCGGTTCGCAAACAAGAGCAGCAGACGAAATCTTCACAAACAGCAAAAGAACAGCCCAAACCTGTTGAAAATGCGGTTCAGACACAGGTTTCTCAACCGCAGACACCACCTGTCCAGCTGGATCGGATACCGAAGCAGATTATTGTCAGATCGCCATATTACACAGTGCAGATTTCCGAAAAAGGCGCGGTATTCACAAAGTTTTCCTTGAATCAGTATAAAGAAACCGCTTTGCCAGATTCTCCGCCCAAAGAGCTGATTGCAAATAGCATCGGCGAGACGCTGGTATCGAGCTTTGCCGCGAATACGGTATCCGGCATGGCTCAGGCAATCTATTCGGCAAGCCTGCCTTCCGACACGCTCGATGTCCGAAAGCCGGAAAAACTGTCGTTTTCATGGACTTCTCCCGAAGGTGTCGGTATCGAAAAGACCTTTGAATTTTCACCGGACAGCTATATCATCAAAATGACGATTTCCGTGAAAAACGCTTCTGCCCAGCCGATCCGCGATAGTTTCACTTTGGCACTGAAAGATGTTGCTCCGGTCGAAAGCAGCTACGGATTCGAAGGTCCCAGCGCGCTGCTCAACAACAGTCTGGAGCAGATCAAGATCAAAAGCATCAAAGACAAAAATCTTCATACCGGAAAATTACGATGGCTTGCTCTGGAAAGCCGGTACTTTATGGCAGCGATTCTTCCGGAAAAAGAAGAGGAAGCCGGACTGAATCTTTCTTTGTCCTCTGATGGCAAAATTCTCGAATCCCGATATGTGTATCCTGAAATGACCATTCCGCCCGGTGCGTCTCAGAATCTCCGGGCAAATCTGTTCTTTGGACCCAAAAGCCTCAGTGTGCTGAAAAAAATCAACAATACACTGGACAGAGCCATTGATTTCGGCATGTTCGATTTCATTGCCAAGCCCTGTCTGTGGCTGATGAATTATCTGCACGGATTTATTCCGAATTACGGAATTGCCATTATCATTCTCACGATTTTAGTCAAAATTCTTCTGTGGCCCCTTGGTACCAAAAGCTACAAATCCATGAACGACATGAAGAAACTTCAGCCCGAAATCGCGAAACTCCGGGAAAAGTACAAAGACGACAAGGCAAAAATGAATCAGGAAATGATGAATCTGTACAAAGTATAAAAAACAAATCCTTTGG
>CAZMDM010000088.1:0-9765 GCA_964564775.1 uncultured Desulfonema sp.
GCCCAAATGGGTAAAACCGTTTATTTATATCTCGATTCCATGGGCATTCGGTATCCATACCGTAACCGCGTGGTTGTACTGCGGTCTGCCGGGCAGAGGTTTCTGGCTTACGGCGATTCTAGCTCCGCGCTTTCTGGCGTCCGCGTTTGCATCAGGACCTGCATTTCTGCTTTTACTCACATTTCTGCTGAGAAAAGTCAGCAAATTTGATCCGGGCAAAGAAGCGATTCAGATGCTGTCCAAAATTATTACTTATGCGCTGATTGCCAACGTATTCTTCTTTATCTGCGAAGTGTTCGTGGCAATGTACAGCGGCATCCCGGAACATATTGATCACTTGCAGTATCTGTTCTTTGGGCTGCACGGACACGGGGTTCTGGTTCCGTTTATGTGGACATCCATGATTCTGATGCTGGTGGCAATTGTTCTTCTGGTCAATCCCAAAACCCGTGAAGACGAACCCACGCTGATCGTTGCCTGTATTATGCTGTTTGTCGGTGCATGGATTGACAAAGGCATGGGGCTGATCTCCGGCGGATTTGTGCCGAACCCGATGCACCATGTCAACGAATACGTTCCCACGATTCCCGAACTGATCATCACTCTGGGAATCTGGTGCGCGGGCTTTATGATTATAACACTGCTGTTCAAAATTGCGGTGTCGGTCAAGAAAGAAGTCGGCGCGTAATTGATTTGAGAATAAGATTTATTGAGGCTCACTCCCAGAAGATGGGGGTGGGCTTTTTTTACGATCAAGATTGTCCATTGACACTGAGATAGAAAACCGCCCTTCGTATGGCTGAACAACTTTATCGGAAAGGTTTTGTTAATGATCAAACCTGTTATTTTAGCACCTTTTAGTCCTCCTGCATTGGCATGTATTCGGAGCTGGGGACAACAAGGATGGCAGCCGGGGTTTATCTGCATCCGCTCGGACATGGAACATTCCCCTGACTCGCGATATCTGACGGATTGGGTCAGTCTGCCTCGTCATCAGCTGTTTGGACATGAAGGCATAAAAATAATTATAAATTTTCTTGAAAAATTCAATGCAAGCGGCATTACCTGTATTGAAGAAAAAATTTCGTGCTGGATCAATGAACATCGGGCTGAGTTTCCCGAACAGACAGCTTTATGGATTCCCGATACATCGATGCTTTTGAACATAAGCTCTAAAAAACGTCAGGCTGAAGTGGCTGCCTCAGTCGGTTTTGAGGTATTGCCAACTTATTTCTTCAACACTGAACAAGCAATTTCTGTGAAAGCCGAGCATTTTCCTCTGTGTATGAGACCATCAGAGCCGGAAAGCGTTCGTCCGGGATTCAAAGCCCGGCTTGTAAGATCATCTGATGAACTCGGATATTTTCTGAAAAGTTTCGAATATATCCGGCATCCGATCATGGGACAGCCCTTTGTCAATTGTCCCAATTTAGTCATACATGGGGTCAGAAATAAAGCCGGAGTCACACTGGCAATAGAAGGGTTTCTGGCAGCCAGGAAATTTGAAGGATTTGCGCTGACCATCTCTCCGACAGATATCAGTTCCGATCTCAGACAGAAATGTATTGCTTTTACAGATGTGTTCGATATTGTCGGCAATTATCATTTTGATCTGCTGTTTGATCCGCAAAGCAAAGCAATATATTTTCTGGAAATCAATACCCGCTTCGGAGGTACGACAGCAAAAGTATTGCCCTGCGGATATGATGAGCCGGTTATGGCAGTGAAAGCGTATGGCATTGAAGCCGAGAGCCGCAGAAAAATCAGACCGACTACCGTGGCAAGCAGGCTGGCATTGTTGAAATATCTGGATCATACTCTGAGAAAGACTCGTAATCCGCTTGATTATCCCGATGAAAATCGGCTGCAACAATTTTTTAAAACATTACTCGGACTGATCACATACAAAGACGATGTATTCGATGTTTCGGATTTGAAAGGCTCAGTTGCGTTGTATCGGGAAAATATCATGGCAAAGCTGAGATAGTTTCAGAAATCCCCGCGCCGCAAAATAGCAATCATCAGCCATATTCCCATAATGACCGCTGCAATAAACACCACGATGCCGATCAGGGAAATCCCATAGACCAGCGGCGGAATTTCGGAATTGACGACAATTGAAGAACCGATGACCAAGGCTGCGATAATAATGGCAAAAGACAATTTGTTGCTGATCTGATCGTGGGTAGCAAGCATTCGCTCAAGCCCGTGATGCTCGAATCGGATCGAAATTTTCCTCTGTTTGATCAGACGCATGATTTCCAGCATATCTTTGGGGAAAATTCGGATAAACTGCGTCAGTTCTTCCGAAACTTCGAATAGTTCCTCCAGCATCCGTTTGGGTTGATATCTTGCCATTCTGAGCCGGCGGATAAACGGGGCTGCCTGTTCGATCATATCGAAATCTGGGTCGAGTTGCAGTGCGACTCCTTCGATGGTACTTAGCGCCTTGAGCATCAGAAACATATCCGGTAAAATTCTTAAGCGATGCCTGCGAAGCAGTTCGAATATCTGCTGGATAACCTTACCGACTTTGATGCTTTTCAAGGGTTGGTTCATGTACTGTCCCATGAAATCCGACACATCTTTTTCAAGTCGCCGCATATCCGGTTCATCATCATATACGGTAAAGCGAAGCAGAACCCGCGCAGCTTTTGCCGCGTCCTGAGCCACAGCGCCGGCGATCATATCGGTGAAATCGTCCCGCATCTGCTGATCAATGGTTCCCATCATGCCGAAATCCAAAAAACAGATTACGTTTCCCCGAAGTATGTAAATATTGCCCGGATGCGGATCCGCATGAAAAAATCCGTTGTCAAAAATCTGTTTCAGCATCAGATTCGCGCCTCTGATCGTGATCTTTTTCCGGTTCAAGCCTTCGGATCCGAGCCTGTCTGTTTCGGAAACTTTGATACCCGAAACCAGTTCCATTGTCAGCACCCGATCCGTACTGAGTTCTCGGAATACTTTGGGAACATAAATCGTCGTATCTCCGAGAAACTGTCGAGCGAATCTTTCCATATTAGACGCTTCGAGGCTGTAATCAATTTCTTTTTCAAGGGCTTTGGCAAATTCTTCGACAATGGCAACGGGGCGATGTAGGGCAATGTCCTGAATATGGCGTTCTGCCAGCATTGCCAGATGAAGCATGATTTCAAGATCAATTTCGAGAATACCGCGTATGCCCGGACGCTGAACCTTGACCGCGACTTCTTCGCCATCTTTCAGACGGGCGCGATGAACCTGACCGATTGATGCCGAAGCAAGCGGACGGTCTTCGAAATGGATGAATAATTCACAGAGAGGCTTGCCCAACTCGGCAGCAATAATGGCTTTGACTTCGGAAATCGGGAAGGAGCGGACATTATCCTGAAGTTTGACGAGTTCCGAGATAAACTCATGGGGGATCAGATCGGAGCGTGTGGACAAAAGTTGACCGAGCTTGATATAAGTAGGTCCCAGTTCTTCGATTGCCATTTTCAGACGCTGGGCGCGGGTGTGATGGGGATGTTGTTTCCGCCGCGCCGTGCCTGTTTTCTGTGAAAGCATTCTCAGACCGATTTCGATATACTGGTCAATATTCAACTGCTCTACCAGTCCGCCGAATCCGTGCTTGAACAATACGCCCAGAATCTGACGATAGCGGTTCAGGTGGCGATAGGTGCGCTCGAAAACAGCAATTTTTCGGATACCGAGCATCAGGGTTTGGTTTCAGGGGAATCAGCTGTCAGTTTTTCTTTCAGTTCCCGAACTTCCTGTTGTAACGCATCAAGTTCTTTCCGAGTGGCAATATCGGATTTCTTCAGAATATCCTGAACCAGCTTTTCCACTTTTTCTTCCAGAAACTTTTTGGAATCTTCATAGCGTTTGAACAGATCATCAATAAATCTGCGTCCTTCCTGCTCGGACATTTTGCCCTGCTGCATCATCTCTTTTGCAAAATCTTCGATTTCTTCTTTGGTCTTGACAGCAAGACCGATACCGAATGTCATGGTTTTTTTCAATAACTCAAGCATTATCGTGTCTCCTTTAAAAAGCGTGAAATATCGATACGCGCCGGAATCTGATGTTGTTCCAGCATAATGGTTTCGGTCTCCTGCCATGCGGCAACATTGATTTTACCGATAATCGTATCTGCTTTTGGCTTGACGATTTCACGGGTAAGAATCAGTTGTTTTTCCCGGATGTCAGGAGGTGTATCTCTGTCGAACTGTTCGAGTATCTGTAACGCTTTCGGGGCATACGCCGGATCAAGAGCCTGTTCCCATGCACTCAGCAACGCGTTGATAAATTTCTGAACTGTTTCAGGATGATCTACGATCATGCGTTCCGAAGTAATCACAGAATTTGCAACGAACTGCACCCCGAAATCCGCAGGATTAAAATACCTGACGATTTCTCCCCCTTTTCGAAGTTTATCTTCGAGAATCGGCGCCTGAGCATTGCGATATACGGGCCAAAGCGTAACTTTGTTCTGATAAAACGGCGTATAATCCTGTCGGACACTGAAAAATTTCACATCGCTTTCTCCGAGCTTGGCTTTTGCCAGAAGAGTTCGCATGATGATTTCATCATTGCCCCCATAAGTAATTCCGATGACTTTATTTTTTAGCGCTTCGGGTGATGTCAGCGGTGTTTTCTCCGCACGATATATCCATTGCAGGGGATTGATCTGAAATAACTGTGCAATGACAATAATTTTTGCGCCTTTGGACAATGCCCGGATCACCTGATCCGCAGACGCGACTCCGAAATCCGCATGACCCAGTTCGAGTTCACGAATCGCGTCCCGTTCCGGTCCTCCGGATTTGACGGTTACATCCAGCCCCCTGTTTTTGAAAAAGCCCTGAGTATCTGCATACAGATCACCGACCGTGCTGGTATTGAAAAGCCATTTGAGGCGATAGTCAAGCTTTTCTCCGGCATCGGCACAATCTGTTATGCAGAGAATCGCAGTCATCAGAATAAAAATATGTTTCAAGAGTTTCTTCACCGTATATCAGTTTCCTATAATTGCGCTCAATTCCGAGATATCTTTTGCCGTTCTGATCGCATCTTTGATGGCTCTGAGTCTTTCACAATCCTGAATCGCCCGAATCGCCGGCATCATCGTCAGTCCCTGATCTCCGAATCTGAGGCTCAGACCGAGTTCGATACCTTCTGTCAATCCTTCACGGATTCCCTGCTGGATTCCCTGCTGAATCCCTTGCTGAATTCCCTGCTGAATCCCCTGTCGGATTCCGATTTTTTCAACACTGGTTACATAAGGCATTTTCTTCTCCTTTTCGTACTGACTGAGTTCCTGCCAGAATCCCCGATCCAGTTCTTCCGGCAAAGCCATTACCCAGTCAATAAATCTGAAAAGTTTCAGGATATCTTCACGGCTATATCCGCGATCATACAGTATTTTGATCAGATTCAGCTTCCACCGAAGCCTGACTTCCGGAGATTTGCGGGTTTCCTGTGCTTTGAGATGAGCCATCACGACTACGGCAAACGGATTCGAAGACTTAATCATCCTGCTCAGACATTATCAATGTCTCCGAAGTTTCGGGAGAATCATCGTTTCAACGAAACTTCCGCATCACCCGCGTAAATCCGGGCAGCGCATTGATGATCGTTTTGTCATCCACGCAGAATGCAATCCTGAAATGTCCAGGACCGCCGAATCCGGAGCCGGGAACCGTCAGAATCAGTTCTTCCTGAAGTGCCTGTACAAATTTCACATCATCGGCAATCGGAGATTTGGGAAACAGATAAAACGCACCCGGAGGTTTGACAAACTCATAACCGCTTTCACCAAGTCCGTTGCACAGCAATTCCCGCTTTCGGGCATATTCGGAAATATCCGCACAGCTTCCCTGAACTGCGGCAACCACTTTCTGCATCAGTGCGGGCGCATTGACAAAGCCCAGAATCCGATTTGAAAGCGCCATTCCGCCCAGCAATGCAGGTTTATGCGTGGCATTCGGATTGACCGCGATGTAGCCGATGCGCTCGCCGGGAATGGAAATATCTTTGGAATAAGACGTTGCAATGATGCTTTCCCGATAAGAAGCAAAAATGCTCGGAACAGTCGCACCGTCATACACAATCTTGCGATACGGTTCATCCGAAAGCAGATAAATCGTGCGATTGTACGATTTTCCTTTTTCTTCAAGCATCCTGCCCAATGAACGCAGACTTTGCTCCGAATAAATCTGTCCTGTGGGATTATTTGGCGAATTGATCAGAACCGCTTTGGTATTGGGGCTGATCGCGGCAGCCATCGCGTCTATATCGAGTGTGAAGTCCGGCTTGCTCTGCACGGTTTTCAACAAGCCGCCATGATTATCCACATAGCTGTTGTATTCCACAAAATACGGCGCGGGACACAATACCTCATCTCCCGGATCGAGAATGGTCTTGAAAATCACGTTCAATGCGCCTGCTGCACCGCAGGTCATAATCACCTCATCGGCAGTCAGCGCAACACCATGATCTTTGGAAAGAAAATCGGCAACTGCTTTTCGGACATGCGGATAGCCGATATTGGGCATATAGCCGTGCGCTCCCGGCTCTTCGGCAGATGCGATTTCCCGCAAAGCCTTGTAAAAACTCTGCGGCGGCTGAAGATTCGGATTGCCGAGACTGAAATCGAATACTTTATCCGCGCCATGCTTGGCTTTGAGACGCGCGCCTTCTTCGAACATTTTGCGTATCCATGACGATTTTGTCATCATGGCTTCGATTTTTTTGGAAATACTCATGATTATTCTCGCTATGCCGGCTGAACCGATTTGACTTCGGGAACTTCTTTTTTCAACAATCGCTCAATGCCGTTTCTCAGAGTCATCTGAGACATGGGACATCCGGCACACGCACCTTTGAGCCGGACTTTGACCAGACCGGATGCTTCATCTATCGAAACCAGTTCCACATCTCCGCCGTCTGCCTGAAGCGAGGGACGGATTTTGTTCAGAACTTCCTGTACTTTCTCTTTCATGGGATTCTCCTTAATTTGAAAAAATTATTCCGCATATTTACCACTTGCTTGCCGTAAGTCAAGAGAAAGTTCGGAAAAATTTTATGCAAATGAAACACGGTTTCTGGCAAAACTTATGGAAAATCAGGACTTGCCGATACAGAAAAGATGCTGTATCTTCTGTATTCCGGTTTGGATAGTTAGTATTCTTTTCGGCTCTGACTTGCTATGCGGGGAGGTAGTGTGTATGATTCAGAAAATTATTTCCGGCGGAGAATCCGGCGTTGAAGAAGCGGCATTGGATATTGCAGTGAAAATGAATATTTCCAGAGGCGGCTGGATCAGTTCATGGCGGAAAAATGAACTCGGTAAAAAAGCAGATCGTTATCAGCTTCAGGAAATGCCCGGTGTTACCCATTCCCGAATTGCCGAATACAATCTCAGAAACTCGGACGGCGTGCTGATTATTGCCAAGGGCGAGAGTAGCGGCAACCCGGCTCTGTACAGACGGATGGCGCAGAAATTCAATCTTCCCTGCCTTTATATCGATCTGGAAAAGATGTCCGAATTTCAGGCATCCGAGCAAATCATATCATGGATCCGCGACCATAAAATTCAGATCGTATATATCACGGGAACTAACGACAAAAATGACAAATTATATGATACGGTTTCGGATATTCTGGACAGCGCATTGATGATGCTGATGGCAGAAGCTCCGACTCCGGGTGAATTATCAGATTTTTTCCGTCTTCCCAAAGATGTGGAAGAAGCTGCCGAAATGCTTGCCGATAAACTGACATTCCGTGAAAAAACGAAAATCGCCAACAGCAGAAAGGACAAACTCCTGCCGCTGGCATTGTCGTTAGGCACATATATCCGTTCCGAATTTCGGCTGGATACCAATGATGCTCTTATGGGGCTTTGCCGCAAAATTACCGGATCGGATGAGATGGATGAGGCGATTTTGCTGATTGTGGAAAGAATGTGGGAAAAACTCCAGAAAGGCAATGTACTGAGGGTGGTCAAGCACTGATTGTTTCAACTTTTCTCTTTACTTGGCTTGAACTTATTGCTATACAATTGCGAATATTATCCATTGCAAAGGGAGAACAGGATTATGAACATCGGCGACATCAGCACAACTTTGGGCAGACTGGTGGTCTGCGGCGTACCGGCAATCATCGGTGGCGGCATTGTGTATGCGCTTTTCGGCGAAAGTTATACCGCAGTTACAATCTACGAAATCCTTCTAATGATGACCGCAGGAGCCTTTATTGCCCGATAAGTTCTCACAATTTTTTCGGGATAGGAAAATCGATTTCTTATTCCGAAAAACAGCTTATCGGACATTCAGACAAGTGTTAAATTCCCTCAATCTTTCCTCAATATTTTCAGCAGAATTGATCGCCGAAATAATGGCAAAATACCGGACACCGGTCCGAGCGACATCCCGGATATTTTCCAATGTAATCCCGCCGATAGCAGCCACCGGAATTGAAATATGCCTGACAATATCATGCAATGTTTCAAGCCCGATAACCACTGCATCGGATTTGCTGGGCGTGGGAAATACCGAGCCAGCGCCCAGATATGTTGCCCCGGCTTTTGGGCGTCAACAGCTTGTCCGACAGTATCCACAGAAACCCCGACAATCATATTTTCGGGAACTCTGCGGATGACTTCCCGATATTGTTCATCTTCCTGACCGACATGAATGCCGTCCGCCCCGATGCCGATGGCAATGTCCACCCGATCATTGATAATCAGAATCGCATCATAAGCTTTGGTCATCGCGAGCATATCTGCTGCCAAGCGGGCAAAGCTGCGGTCATCTGTTTTTTTATCTCTGAGCTGAATAATTTTTGCCCCGCCTTCCAAAAGCTTTCGGCACAATGTCAGGTTATCGGCAAAACAGTATATGCCGCTCAATCTGATAAATTTTTCTTTCATATCTCCCCCCCGATCCGAATCTTTGCATTATCCCGGTCATCATTTCAGGAACCCGTTTACAATATCCTTTTTAAGTAGGCGATAAACTCCTTGTTCCCTTTGGTACCCAGAATCGGAGATTCGGAGATCCCTTCGCAGGAAAAGCCGGATTGAATAAAAAAATCTCTAAATTCTTCAATCACTTCCTGATGAAGCGCGGAATTTCTGACCACACCGCCTTTTCCGACCTTGCCTTTTCCGACTTCGAACTGGGGTTTGATCAAAGCAAAAACAGAAGCGTTGGCATTCATAAATTTTATCACAGCCGGGATGACAATTCGGAGAGAAATAAAAGAAGTGTCAATCGTAACCAGATCAGCTTTTTCACTTACAGCTTCTTCCGGCATATAGCGAATATTGGTGCGCTCTATGACAATCACGCGGGAATCCTGACGCAGTTTCCACGCGATCTGCCCGTATCCGACATCAACGGCATACACTTTTGCTGCGCCGTGCTGAAGCAGACAATCCGTGAATCCGCCGGTGGACGCACCGACATCCAGACATATCAAACCTTCCGCATTCAGTCGGAATGTCTGAAACGCGGCTTCGAGTTTCAATCCGCCTCGGCTGACATAAGGCATATCATCGCCTTTGACAGCAATTGTATCCGCATCCGAGACAGGTGTGCCGGGTTTGTCTGATATGACATCATTTACCAGCACTTTCCCAGCCATAATCAGCGACTGAGCGCGCTGGCGGCTGGGAGCAAGTCCTTTTTCTGTGATTGTGATATCAAGACGTTTTTTCATAAAGTTCATATATTTTGACAGTCTTACATACAATACTTCGGACAGTTTTTGAACACA
>CAZMDM010000089.1:0-6869 GCA_964564775.1 uncultured Desulfonema sp.
CCATTTACACCGAAAAAGTCAATCTTGAAAATATAAAAAAATCAGGTACTCTCACGCTGAGTCCTGTGTTTTCCTCTCCCAACATCCGGCTGGTTTCCGGCTCAAAAGACAAAATCACCGCAGAATTTGTTATTCGGGAACGTCAGGAAAATAACAATTAAAAACGATTATTTATGCACATTATGAATGTTTTCGCTTGCATTTGAAATCAAAAGCATTATATTGCGCCGCCTAGATTCACCCGTATCGCGTTCAGAGACGGTACGATATCAACTCAGAATGAGTAAGGAGAATTTCAAATGCAGGAACAACAGTTCCACCTCTCCCCCGCGGAGACGAAGATCGAGGATATTGACGAAGAGCCTCCAAGTTATAGCCATCCCTTGATGAATGCCTTATCTTATATGCCCGGAACCGGAGGATTCGGATATTCTTCTAACCGCCTCAGCCCGAATCTTGTGAAAACTTCCGAGCAAGTCCCCCGCAGTCCGGCGGCAGCCCGTGCGTTTCGCCGCAGATTTTTTCCGAATACTTCTGACAAAGAATGGAAAGACTGGCAGTGGCAGATTGCCAACCGTATCAGAAATTATGAGCAGTTAAACAGAATAATACGCTTATCTTCAGAAGAGAGAGGTGCGCTGGAAAATTATCATTCCCATTTACCTTTGGGCATTACTCCTTACTATATGAGCCTGATTCAGGCAGACAATCCGTATCAGCCGATCCGACGGACAGTTGTTCCGACGATCCACGAACTGATAAAATCCGATGGCGAAGCCGATGATCCTCTGGGTGAAGAGCATCAGAGTCCGATTCCGGGATTGGTTCACCGATATCCTGACCGGGCATTGCTTCTGGTGCTGGATTTCTGTTCGACCTACTGCCGATACTGCACCCGCTCGCGGGTTGTGGGACATGGTGCGATTCATCCGAGCAGATCCCGTCTGGAAAAAGCCATCGAATATATCCGACATACACCGACTATCCGCGACGTATTGCTGTCCGGCGGAGACCCCCTGACACTGGGTGATGAAAAACTCGAATGGATACTGAAAAATTTAAGAACAATTCCGCATATCGATATTATCCGCATCGGTACGAAAATTCCGGCAGTGCTGCCGCAGCGCGTCAATAAAAAGCTGACCCGGATGCTGAAAAAATATCATCCGTTGTGGATGAGTTTGCATTTTGCCCACCCGGAAGAATGTACCGAAGAATCGTACCGCGCGTGCGGAATGCTGTCCGACGCGGGGATCCCTCTGGGGTCCCAGACCGTGCTGCTCAAAGAGATCAACGATAATGTAGCGACCATGAGATCTCTGATGCATCACCTGATGAGAATGCGCGTCAGACCGTATTATCTGTATCAGTGCGATCCGATTTCCGGTTCTGCCCATTTTCGCACCCGGGTTGAAAAAGGATTGGAAATTATTCGGGGCTTGAGAGGATTCACCAGCGGCTATGCGGTTCCGACCTATGTGATCGATGCTCCCGGCGGCGGCGGAAAAGTGCCGCTTATGCCCGATTATGTTGCCGGAAGAAACGGAGATCAGCTTATTCTGAGAAATTACGAGGATAATCTGTATTCTTATCCTGATCCGATTATGCCGAAGTGTATGATGTAATATCGAATCTGAAAATGACCGAGCGATAAATCGCCCGGCTATGAAGCCGAAGCCTGCTTAAGCAGGCTTTAGCTTTTAACCCGGAGATTTATTTCAGGGCATAAGTCGAATCAAAAAAACTGAATCGGTTTAATAACTCTAAGAATCAAGAACCTATACAATTCAATATCGCTTCTGCCAGAAGCAGGTCTTCCGGCTCTGTGATTTTGATATTCAGACGACTGCCGGAAATCACGCGGATAGGCTGATTCAGGCGTTCAAGCAAAGACGCGTCATCTGTGCCGATAAAGCCGTCCTGTCGCGCGAGTTCATGCGCGTTTTTAACAAGTTCGTATCGGAATGCCTGAGGGGTTTGCGCTAGCCATATCCCTTTCCGATCAATAGTTTTGATGATCCAGCCGTTATGATCGGTCTGCTTGAGCGTGTCAAATGCCGCAATCGCGGGAATGCATGCGCTGCTTTTCAATGCGCCTTCGATGCAAGCTGAAATGATCTCTGAACTCACAAACGGACGCACGCCGTCATGGATCAGCACAATATCGTCTTTTTCAGCGGGAATCGTGCAAAGCCCGTGATACACGGAATCCTGACGCTCTTTTCCTCCGGCAGCAACGATGATGGAAGAATCGGGAAATAATGACACGATATTTTGTCGGCAAAAGGCAATATCTTCTTCGGGAACCGCCAGACATATCCCGCTAATATCCCGATATGCGGTAAAGGCATTCAGGGTGTGAGATAAAATCGGAAGGGCATTCAGACAGATATATTGCTTTTTTATGCTGTGGTTCATCCTCAGCCCCTTGCCTCCTGCTACGATGATTGCCCAGATATCAGGCATGACCTGCCACTCCCGATAACAGCAGGGGATTGATTCCCATTTTTCGGATAGATTCCTGCCATCGGTATTCGATACCCATTTCGAAGATAATATCTTCGTATAACGGCAGGTTCAGCCAAGTATTTTCACCCAGTTCTGATTCGAGCTGATACGGTCCCCATCCCGAACAGCCCAGAGCGATAATGGCAGATGACGGACCTTTTCCCGCAGCAATCGCGACCAGCAGATCGATGCTGTTGCTCATTGCCAGAGACGGCGTTATCATCACGGTCCCCTGCCAGTTGAATGGAGGTCCGTGAAGCATAAATACTTCATCCACATGAACAGGACCTCCCAGATGAATGGGAAAACTGCCTGCAACAGGCGTGTAAGGAATCTTTAGTTCCTCGAATATATCCTTGGCAGACAGATAGGGATGCACCCGATTGATCGTAATTCCCACTGCGCCTTCGATGTTATGCTCGCAGATGCAGGTAACCGTATGTGAAAAATTCGGGTCATTCATGCCGGGCATGGCAACCAAAAATTGTCCTTTCAAAGAGTTATGATATTTATAGTCCATGCTGCCCTCCTATAATTTTGATAACTATTTACAGTTATTTACAGATTTTGTCAAGTATTCAGAATTTCCTTGAAAAATACCCGGATTCTTTGATAATGGGCTTATTGTATCAGACAAAGGAAAACTATGACAGAGACCATTCGAAAACTTTCTTTTCCGGGCTGGCTGACAGCAGCATTTCTGATGCTCTCCGCAGGTATTATCATTGCAGGCATTATCCATTATCGGATGCAGGAAAAACAAATTCGGCGAAACAGCGAGGAAGTGCTGAAAACTATTGCCGATCTCAAAGCCCGACAAATTGCGGATTGGCGCAGAGAACGAATCGGACACGCGCTGATTATTTCCCGCAATCCTCTGTTTTCCGAAACATTTGAAAAATTTCTCCAAGGAGACATCATATCGAAAAATAGTATTTATAACGGCTTGAATCTGATCCGAATACAGTACGGATATCAAAATATTATTCTTCTCGATAAAAACGGAGAAGTACAGGCAGCTGCGGAGACCGAAAATCTTCATATCATGGAAGAAACTCTGAGGGTTTTTCGGGAAGCCTTGAAAAGCCGGCGGGTGGTATTCGGTGATTTTTACAACTGCCATCATATTCAGGCGATTCATATTGACCTTGCAGCTCCATTGTTTGCCGATCCCGATAAAAGAACGAACATTATCGGCGCAATCGTTCTGAGAATCGATCCGAATGAGTTTCTTTACCCTCTGATTCAGTCATGGCCCCTGCCGAGCTGCTCTTCCGAAACTCTGTTATTCCGGCGCGAAGGAGAGCAGGTTGTTTTTCTGAATGAACTGAGACATCAGAAGAACACCGCGCTTTCTCTGAAAATCCCCATAAGCAATACTGAAATTCCATCGGTCATGGCTGTCAATAATAAAAAAGGAATTGTTGATGGCTATGATTATCGGGGTATCAAAGTTCTGGCATCTATCAATGCTATTCCCAACTCGGATTGGTATATGGTGGCAAAAACAGACGTGGAAGAAGTATTTGCCCCATTGACATATCAGGCAAGACTTCTGATAAGCTTCGTGTCCGTGCTGATTCTTCTGATCGGTGTACTGATGGCATTGGTGAACAACGTTCAGAGTAAAAAAATTTACAAACAACTGTATCTTTCCGAGATCGAGCGCAGGCATTCCGAACAGAGGCTGGCAGATGTGTCCGAGTTGAATCAGAAACTGATCGAAGCGTCTGTGCTGGGTATTGCTGCCTACAAAGCTGACGGTACATGCGTTCTGGCAAATGAGGCGCTGGCAAAAATTGTCAATGCCAAGCCTGAACAACTGCTCGCACAGAATTTCCGCAATCTTGACTCATGGCGGGAATCAGGATTGCGAAAACTCGCCGAAGATACCTTAAGTGACGGACAGCCCAGACAGGAAGATTTTCACATGATGACCTCATTTGGAAAAGAAGTCTGGGCAAACTGCTCGCTCAACCGCTTTATCAGCAAAGGTCAACCTCATCTGCTGGTTATGATCAATGACATCATCGAGCGGAAAAAAGCTGAACATGCATTGAAAGACAGCGAAAGACGGCTTGCCCTTGCCGCGCAGTCGGCTTCTATCGGGATATGGGACTGGAATTTTAAAGAAAACAAGCTGATCTGGGATGATAAAATGTATGAGCTTTACGGCATTGAAAAAAAACACTTTATCGGTGCGTATGAAGCATGGGTTCATGCCCTTCATCCCGAAGATTCGGAAGAAGCGGTTCGCTGTCTTCAGGATTCGTTGAAAGAGCATAAAAAATTCGATACGGAATTCAGAATTGTAAAACCCGACGGTTCGGTCCGCTATCTCAAAGGTTTGGGAGATATTTACCCGGATGAAACCGGTGAGGCGAACAGAATGATCGGTGTCAATTTCGATATTACCGAGAGAAAAGAAGCAGATAAAGCGCTCAAAGAAAGCGAATCTCGATATCGGGAATTATTCAACCGGATCAGAAGTGGGGTGGCTGTGTACGAAGCAATTGATAACGGTGAAGATTTCGTGTTCAGGGATTTTAATGCTTCGGGAGAACAGATCGAGGATATCCGAAAAAAAGACCTAATCGGAAAAAAAGTTACCGAAGTATTTCCAATGGTTCGGGAGTTCGGCTTGTTCGATGTGCTTTACGAAGTCTGGAAAACCGGCAAACCCTCGCATCATCCGATTTCATTTTATAAAGACAATCGCGTTCTGGGGTGGCGGGAAAACTATGTGTATAAACTGCCTTCGGGCGAAATTGTTGCGGTCTATGATGATATTACCGCTCAGAAACAGGCAGAAATACAGCTGAAAGAAAGCAAAGAATATCTACAGATTATCTTTGATCAGGCAACAGACGGTATTTTTATTGCGAATCAGGACGGACAATATATTGATGCCAACAATGCCGCGCTGACAATGGTCGGCTACACGAAGAAAGAACTGCTGGAACTGAGCATTCCCCAACTGATGGCAGAAGATGAATTTCCTCGTCTTTCCGAGTATTTCGAAGAGCTTATCCGAGAAAAATCACTGATCAGCGAATGGAAAATGAGACGGAAAGACGGCACGATTTTCGATGCGGAGATCAGCACGACTTTTCTGCCGAACAGCAATTATCAGGCATTTGTCAGGGATATTACCGAGCGGAAGAATTATGAAAAAAATCTGATCCGCGCCAAAGAAGACGCAGATCGCGCCAATCGCGCCAAATCCGAATTTCTTGCCAATATGAGCCATGAAATCCGAACCCCGATGAATGCCATTCTGGGATTTTCCGAACTGCTGAAAACCCGTATCACGGATCCGAAAAATAAAGAATATCTTGATGGCATTCTTTTCGGCGGAAAAACCCTGCTATCGCTGATCAACGATATTCTCGATCTATCCAAAATCGAAGCCGGGAGAATGGATATCCGCCCCGAACCTACGGATATTTACAAACTGATACAGGATTTCAAAACGATTTTTGCAGCAAAAGAAAGCGAAAAGAAGATATATCTGAGAATTGACATTGCCGGACGTGTTCCGAGATTTGTCATTATAGACGAAGTGCGTATCCGCCAGATTTTACTGAACCTGATCGGAAATGCGTTCAAATTCACGGATAGGGGGAGCATCACCGTCAGGGTGGACGGACCTGCGGATATCCGCGACGAGAGCAAAATAGAGCTGATTTTCGAAGTTTCGGATTCTGGCATCGGGATCCCGAAAAGCCAGCAGAAGATGATTTTCGAAGCATTTATTCAACAGGATGGTCAGAGTACGAGAAAATACGGCGGCACAGGCTTGGGACTGACCATTACCAAACGCCTTACCGAAATGATGAACGGCAGAATCGAAGTGGAAAGCGAACCGGGCAGAGGGTCGATATTCCGGGTCCGTATCCCCGATGTGATCATTGCTGCCGGTATGCTCGGTTCGGAAGATATGCCGGATATGACTTGCGAAAAGATGATCTTTGAAAAAGCCTTGATCCTGCTTGCCGAAGATGTGGAATCCAATAGGGAAATCATCAGAGGCTATCTCGAAGGCTGCAATCTGACCCTGATTACGGCAGAAAATGGTCAGGAAGCAACGGATTTGGCACAAGGCATTCGTCCCGATCTGATTCTGATGGACATGATGATGCCGGTGATGGACGGATATGAGGCAGTCAGACTTATCAAAAGCAATAGCGGACTGAAACATATCCCGATTGTTGCGCTTACCGCTTCGACGATGAGTCGTGATGAAAACAATATCAGAACTTTGTGCGACTATTATCTGAGAAAACCGGTCAGCAGAAAAGAGCTGCTTCAGACTCTGGCAAAATTTCTGCCCTGTCAGATCATTCCTCATACATCGGAAA
>CAZMDM010000090.1:0-5664 GCA_964564775.1 uncultured Desulfonema sp.
GAAGATATTGAAGATTGCCGTTGCATTTCAGGGCAAAGAACTTTGGATACGGCATGTTGTCTGAACCGGGATTCGCAGGATTTAAAGATTACCGGGATTCCATAATAAATATTGGATATCCGGGCAGTTGATGAGCGTCAGAATCAGTATGATATTGAAATTCAGGTAACGAAATACGAAGCTTATCCGAATATAGAGCGGAAAAGGAAAAAAGAAGACCGCGTTCAATATGCTGACAGCAGGCATGGATGTTAAATTCATCTGTCAGATAACAGGGCTGAGTCAGGAAGAAGTAAAGCAACTCATACAATAATTCTGACTGTCCGAACTTGGATTTGCAAACTGTATGAACCATGATTCACAGGATTTCGGGATTGCCGGGATCGGAGAATCATGGTAATCTTTTAATCCCGAATATTAAGGATTCGTAAGAAGAAAGGCTGTCATGAACAAAATCAACCCGAAAAGCCATGACGCGCTGTTCAAATGGCTGATCGCCGCATTCACAGAGGAATTTTTCGCGCATTATTTTCCCGGAATAACCATCGGAAAGTACAGATTCATTGACAAAGAATTCATCAGTAAATACGAGGCACTGAAAGAAAGTCTGAAAGGCGATCTGTTCCTGCTGATGGAAGTCGAGACAGACGGCGAACTTCGGGAACTGGCGATTCAGATCGAACATCAGAGTGAAAGAGAAGATGTTTCCGAACGGATGTTCGAGTATCTCTGTTATGTCTGGCTGCTGAAAAAGAAGCCTGTGTGGAGTATGGTGATCTACACGGACGAAGCTTTGTGGAAAAAGCAGGTGCCGGAAAAATATTTCAACGAACTCGATCCCGACCGTCTGCTACTGATACATCAGTGGACAGATATGTACAAAAAAGTACCGGATGAGACAATTGACAGAATCAGAAAGGAGGTCAATATGGACGTTATCGAAACAACGATCAGCGAGCATATTTTCAATCAGGGAATCAATCAGGGGATTCATCAGGGGATTCATCAGGGAAACACCGCGATGCTATCCCGACTGATGGCTAAAAAATATCATATTTCTCCTGAGAGACTGCCTGTTCAGCTTGAAACGCTGAATAATGACGAACTGCTGGAACTGGGGGACAGAATTCTTGACTGGGATTCGTTTGAGAAAGTGGAGCAGTGGATTGAGCAGCGGAAAAAATCAGCCTGATCTTTCGATCCCGGTTCGGACAAAAAATCTGTCACGAAATCAGTTTCGACAGTATTATGATATGATAGACAGATTTCCGGCATTGTCTGAACCGGGATTCGCAGGATTTAAGGATTACCGGGATTAAAAATGTTGATTGAGCAAAAATAGAAGGAGATATTGAAATGAAAGAGAAAAATCATACGCATAAGAGTTCGGGCAGAGCTGTCTCTTTGACAATGCTCTTGGGATTCATCTTTTCTTTGTGTTTTATGGCAAATACCGCGCCGGTTTTTGCTGCGGCGGGCGATAAGTTGTGGGAGTTTCCTTTTGCTATCTCACCGACATATCCTACTACTCCGGCATTTTGGGAGGATAAAATAATTGCTACCGTCAATTATTCTGTATATGGGGGATACAATGGGAAGATATATTGTTTGGATGCAAAAACAGGCATAAAACAATGGGAATATTATCTTGATTCTAATGTTTTAATTTCATCTCCGTTAGTTAGTGATAACAAAGTCTTTGTCGGAACCGATAAAGGAGCATACTGTTTAGATATCAGAACAGGTGTAAAAATATGGGAAAACATGAGTGGTCAAAACAGAAAGGTATTCGCTATAAGTAACGGAAAACTTTATGGAACTGGACGTTGTTTGGATATGCGTAATGGCAAACAGATATGGAGGAATACTAGTATAGGTGAATCAACAGCGGCTATCAGTGGTGATAAAGTTTTCTTCGCAGGCGTCAACGGAACACTTTATTGCTTGAATGCTACGACCGGGGAAGAAATATGGAGATATGAAACCGGTGGGTGGAGTTATAATTCGCCCTCTATAGACGGAAATTATATTTATTTTAATTCTGGTGGTAAATTATACTGCCTTGATATTCAAAGTAAAAATATAATATGGGAATTCCAATTAAATAGTGGACGTTATTACAGTCCGACATTAATAAACAGTGGTAGAGTTTATGTCGGCAGCGAACTCGATAAAAAATTTTATTGTTTGGATGCAAAGACAGGCATAAAACAATGGGAATATAATGTATCAGCACCGACATCCAGTAGCTTGACTATTACCGCATCTATAACTAACGGAAAAGTATTGGTAGGAAGTGTAAACGCATTATCTTGTCTGGATGCACTTACGGGTAGTAAAATTTGGGAATATAATCAAGCATACTATATAGCTTCCCAGCCAATAATCAGTGATGGCAAAGTATATATCATTGATTCATCCGGCACTAACAAGCTGCATTGCTTGGATATGGGCGACCCTGAAGCAACGGGCGCAAAAGCATGGACTATGTATGGACATGACTTACAGCATAGCGGCAACACATCCAATTCTAAAGCCAAATACCTGAAAACTACTATCAACGCAATACCTGTTCAATTAAAAAACTTCAGTCAATATGAACTGAAATTGATAGAAGTATATGAGGATAATGAATATCCTGTTGAATCTGGTGTTCAGTTCACGGTATCTGATCCGACTGTCGCTACGATAAACGGCAATATTGTTACCGCAAATAAAAACGGTTTTGTAACTATTTCAACAGACTATAACGGCTCACATTTCGAAAGAAGACTCCTTGTCGTTACCTCACCGGATTCATGGGAAAGCCTTGATAATAATACCACTGCCAAAGCGGAAAATATGCTCCCGGACAAAGTATGGAAAGGCGATATGGTGCCGGGAGCCAGCGCTGATGTGGATTATTATAAATTCACGGTATCAGGATATTCCCGAATTCAATTCGGCTATCTTGCAGAAATCCCATTTTCAGACACTAAAATCGAATTACTCAACACATCGAATGCTTCTGTAATATCTCCTATCTATCCTGCTGGCAGAGAAAAGATATTCTCTGTTGCTTTAGATACGGGAACTTATTACCTTAAAATTTCCTCAGTGGGAACTGTCGAACAGGACAGTTCTTATTATCTTGCTTATACTGTGCTGCCCAACACAGACACCACAAAAACCTTCAATATGACTGTCGGCGGAACCGGCGGATATAAGGAGACCAAGATTTATTCGCTGGCGGATACGCTTGACTTCAATTTCGCACTGACCCAGAAAAAGAATACAAAGATACGTTTTATAAACAGCAATCCTTCGGGAGTCAGATATTCGCTTTTCTTATTGGACGGAGAGAAGCGCATTATCAAGGAAATCGCTACGGATCAATATTTTTACATATATGACTTTATGATAAATTTTGAACCGGGAAATTACACATTGCGAGTAAAATCGAATTGTCATCTGGATACCGATGCTTATCCGATCAGTGTTTCCTTAACCGAGTCCTCGGATATGTATGAAAGCGAAGCCAATGACACTTTTCAGACCGCCACAAATCTCAGTTTGAATATTCCGATCAAAGGCGTGATGTATTATACGGATGTGGATTATTACTCTTTTTCGCTGGCTGCGCCTGAGTTTGTCAAAATCAATCTGAATTCGGACAATGGCGGTGCAGATTACAAACTGACATTGTACAAGGATTCGGAGCAGAATGTGATTGACTCGACACTGTGCCAGAATGCCACATCTGCGTTTATTGAGACAGGGCTTATCGCAGGCAATTATTTTCTCAAAATAGAAGCCTTGACAAGAAAAAATGCCAATCCTTTTTATACGCTTACCCTTACTCAATCTCAGAATACCCTGCTTGAAATTGAATCGAACAATACGATACTTTTTGCCAATCCCATAGACAATGCCCATCCCAAACAGGGCAGAATTTCTTTGAATACGGATGCGGATTATTACGGATTTCGTCTGACCCAGGGAAATCTTGTAACATTTTCTTTTCGCTCGGACAGCACCACTGCGGATTACAAAGTCAGTATTCTGGATTCGGCAGGAGCGGTGGCATATCAGAAAACCTCGCTGAACGGTGTTGCCACATCGCTTGAAAGAAATCTTCCGGCAGGTGATTATTATGTCAAAGTTGAATCCGGCGGAGATATTGCTCCGAATTCATTTTATTATCTTTCGACCGCAACGGCTGCTGTTTCCGGTGTCAGAAAGCTTGTCGGGATATCTCTGTCAGCATCCAAAGATTATCTTGCAATCAACGAAAACATGCCTGTCAGTATCATAGCCCATTATTCGGATGCAACGCAGGAAATTGTGAGCGGCGATTCATGGACGTCATCAGCGATATGGCTTGCTACGGTGAATCAGATCGGTCTGGTTACAGGAAAATCAGACGGCTATGTAACCATCTCTGCGGCATACAAAGATAAAGCCGCTCAGATCAGTTTCAGAATCGGTTCGGGACAGAAAGTATATGAACAATCTCATGGCAATCTGATTCTGGTTGCCGGAGGCGGAAATGATGCCGCAGACCCGATGAGAGGTTCCATTCAGTATCTTTCCGATTTGGTGTATCAGCGGTTTCAGCAGCGATTTTTTAAAAATTCAGATATTTATTATTTCAATCCTGTCGCGTTTCACGATATTGACGGGGACGGATATGATAACAATATCGTGAAGGATACTTCACCGACGGTTGCCGAACTGGGTTGGACAATTACCGAATGGGCTAAGAGCCAAAATACCGACGGTCCGTTATATCTGTATCTGGCAGATCACGGGGGAACGGATTCGTTTAAGATTTCCGCCACCGAAATTCTGACAGCTTCGCAACTGAAGGGATTCATTGATACTTTTCAGAATGCCACCGGACGCAGGGTGATTGTAATCATCGAAGCCTGTAAATCGGGAACGTTCACGGATAATCTTGTTGTTTCGGGTCAGAACCGCATTGTGATCACCAGCACCGGAGATCAGGATGGCTATATGCAGGTGGATGGGAGTATCTCGTTCACTCAGTTTTTCACGGAAAGTCTCCTCAAAGGAGATTCGCTCTACAATGGCTGGGTCAACACCAAAAATAATCTTGCCAACATGGGAATTCCTTACAGCAATATGCAGCCTAGGCTGGTTGAGGGAATCGCATCAATAGCCGGTCAGGTCATTGTCGGCGGAATTATCGTCATTGCTCCCGATGCTCCGGTTTTCAATTCAAGGTCTTCCGATACTTCGATAGCGCCGAATACTTCTGTTACGCTGTTTGCCGACGTAACAGACAACAATGGCATCGAATCCGTATGGGCGGTGGTTACTCCGCCGGATTATGTTCCGCCGGTTGTTTCGCCGGATTTCCGAACGCCTGATGCGGGATTGCCGGTCATAACGCTCACCGACAGCAACAGAGATGGACGCTATGATGCGGTTTACAGCAATTTCAAGGTTGCAGGTTCATACCGTCTGACTTTCTGGGCAAAAAGCAAAAGCGGATATCTGAGCTATTCTCCGGTAACGATAATCACCGTAACCGGCGCGGGTGTCGGAAAAATGGGAGACATCAACGGAGACGGAGCGGTTGATCTGAAAGATGCGATTATCGCTCTGAAAGTACTTGCAGGAATCAGTACCAATGAGGTTCGTCCGGGCTATGCGGCTTCG
>CAZMDM010000091.1:0-2971 GCA_964564775.1 uncultured Desulfonema sp.
GGTGGTTCAGGAAAAACTGAAACAGTTCGATGCAGACGGATTATCGAAAAGTCTTGCTTCGGGAGAATGCGAAGCTTGCGGCGGCGGACCTATGGTAGCTGCGATGCTGACTGCCAAGCTGCTGGGAGCGGGAAACGCTCAGATTCTCAGATATGCCAATTCCGGAGAAGTATCAAAAGATTATGACCGGGTGGTCGGCTATCTGGCAGCCGCGATATGGAAAGATACTGCTGAGAAATATCGGCAACCGCCCAAAAAAGGTGCGGCGGATTTCGGATTAAGCAATGAGGATAAAAAACTGCTTCATCAGATTGTTACAGAAACTATCGAGGCAAAATGTCTCGGCAAGCCTGCGAAGAACTATTCGGCAATCTCTCCCATACTCGAAGAACCCAGAGGTGCATTCGTAACCCTGCACAAACGGGGACAATTGAGAGGTTGTATCGGGCATATTGTGGCGCATTATCCTTTGATCGAAACGATATCCAAAATGGCAGTCGCAGCAGCATTCGAAGATCCGCGTTTTTCGCCGGTTACTGCCGATGAATTGAAAGAACTGGATATCGAGATTTCCGTTCTGACGCCATTTCAAAAGATCAGCAATGTCGAAGAAATTCAGGTCGGTGTTCACGGCTTGTATCTGAAAAAAGGCTTTTATTCCGGTTTGCTTCTGCCTCAGGTTGCCACAGAATATCACTGGGATCGCAAGACTTTTCTGGAGCAGACTTGCCGGAAAGCCGGACTGCCGCCGAATGCGTGGCAGGATAAAGATACGGAAATTTATATTTTTTCAGCAGATATTTTTTAGAGAAAGGAATTATTTCAATGTGTGAGGCAAATGCGTATCTGGTTCGGGGAAAAGAAAGCACTCTGATTATGGAATCGGTTGACAGTATTGAGCCGTCGGAAAATGGGCTGAGACTGGTCAATATTTTCGGAGAACAAAAGTTTGTCAAGGGCTATATCGATTCATTGTCTCTGGTGGATCATAAGATTTTTCTCAAAGAACATTCTTCTTCGTAAATTGTGAGCATTGCCTGAAGCGGACATCCGAAAAGAGCGGAAAGGCAACGTATTTTCATAAGACGGTCTGTATCGGATCATGACAGGGGATTGTCCTGTGAAAAAAATATTCGTCAGTGATACGTTACGATGATTTTCATTCTGAATCACTGGGGTTTCCGGCATTTAATTGCATAATCCGAAAAGATATGTTATAGCGAACTTTCATTGACAGGGAGGTTGATGTAGCATGTCCGAAACACCCAAAGTTCTGATTGTGGATGATGAAGAGCGTTTTCGTAATACCATGATCCGGCGTCTCAAGGGCGAAGGTATTACTGCCTCCGGGGTCGGAGACGGAGAATCGGCATTGGAAGAATTGTCCCGAAACGAATACGATGTCGTGCTGCTGGACGTCAAGATGCCGGGCATTGACGGTATCGAAACATTGAAGCATATCAAAGATCGGGGAATTTCTGCCGAAGTGATTATCCTTTCGGGTCATGCCTGTATGGACGCAGCGATGGACATTATGATCTGCGGGGCTTATGAATATCTGCTCAAACCATGCAGCATCGATGATCTGATGGAAAAAATTCTGGTGGCATACGACCGCAAAAAAGAAAAAGAAAAAACATGCAATTACGCGCTGTTTACGAATATTTCGCAGGGTTGAAGAAACTATGATTATCAATTCCTTATTGGATACAGATCTGTATAAACTGACCATGATGCAGGGAGTTCTTCATCAGTTTCCCTGGGCAGATGTGGAATACGAATTCAGATGCAGAGACAAGGATATTGATCTCAGACCCGTTGCCGCGTCTGTCCGCGCGGAAATCAGCCATCTGTGTACACTGCGTTTTACCAAAGATGAACTGGATTATCTGCGAACTCTGCGTTTTATGAAAGAGGAGTTTATCCAATTTCTCAGGCTGTTTCAACTCAACAGCGAATTTGTGTGTGTCAGTACGGAAAATGATGAATTTTCTTTGAAAATCAAAGGACCCTGGCTTCATACGATTCTGTTCGAAGTGCCGATTCTGGCAATTATCAGCGAAGTTTATTTCAGAGAAATCGGTTCTCATCCAGATTTCGAGCATGGCATCCGAAAATTGTATGAAAAAATCGATATGGTGAAAGCGACCAATGCGGAAAATCTGGGTTTCGTGTTTTCGGATTTCGGAACCCGCAGGCGCTTTTCCTACGAATGGCAGGAAAAAATCATTCAGATATTGAAATCGGAGCTTCCGCAGAATTTCAGAGGAACCAGCAATGTGTATCTTGCCAAGAAATACGGGGTTACCGCTATCGGCACAATGGCGCACGAATGGCTGATGGCGGCTCAGGCACTGGGTCCCCGGCTTTCCAACAGCCAGAAATTCGCGTTGCAGCACTGGGCGCAGGAATATCGCGGAGACTTGGGCATTGCACTGTCGGATGTGGTCGGTTTTGATGCGTTTTTAAGAGATTTCGATATGTATTTTGCCAAACTTTTTGACGGATGCCGGCATGACAGCGGAAATCCCTTCGAATGGGGAGACAAACTGATTGCCCATTATGAAAAGCTCAAAATTGATCCCCGTCCCAAAGTCGCAGTGTTCAGCGACGGGCTTTCTTTTGCAAAAGCCATCGAACTGGCACGATATTTCAAAGGCAGAATCAGAACTTCTTTCGGCATCGGAACCAATCGGACCAATGATATTTCGGACAAAGCCATTCAGATCGTTATCAAAATGGTGCGCTGCCAGGGATCGCCGGTTGCCAAAATTTCAGATACGCCGGGAAAACAGATGTGCAAAGACGAAGGCTATCTAAAATATCTGAAAAGTGTCTTCGAAATCTGAAGTATGGAGTTGCTTATATTTTCAGATTTTTAATGATATCGTATCGCCGTTCCACTTCAGCCCAATTGATCAGCTTGACAAAACGATCCACATAGTTTCCTCTGGCACTCCGATATTTCCGG
>CAZMDM010000092.1:0-15974 GCA_964564775.1 uncultured Desulfonema sp.
CCTTGAAACTTCATAACTTCTATAAATCGATCCGGTTTCTAATTGACTGTTATGTGATTTCCGATAATCATAAGGTTCGGGTTTGATAGAGATTTTTCTCAACAAACCCTTTGAAAGATATAATGATTCATACGTTATTTCCTTACGCCCCAGAAGAGTTGCCTGAGTCGAGCGCCCTGCTTCGATTTCGACCCGGTACAATCCGAGAAAATCGGGAAGCATTTCTCCGAAGGCTTTGTTCCCTCTACGCCCGTCATAACTTACAAGATAGGAAATATTTCTTGCATTTAATTTATCCAATTGCTCCGTAAATTCCCGATAGCTTACACCGGAAAAATATCGTGAATCCCGTTCCCCGCAAACTCCCTGATATGGTGGATCCATATAAACCAAATCAGAACTGCCTGCCATTGATAACACATCTTTGTAATCATAAGAAGAAAAAACCGCTTTGCCTTTCAATAATCGGGAAACTCCGAAAATACTGTTTCTCATGGTATCGGGTTTGGTTCCCCGCCGCCGCTTATCAGGACTCTGATTAAACAAGCCATCCGTATTATAACGAACAGACCCTTTCACGCATCTCGCTAACAGATACAGGAATAACCGCGGATCTTGTGTACGGTTAAACTCTTCTCTGACTCGATAATAATGCCCGATCACCTCATCATCCCGCACATTCCAAAGCTTTTCATAAGCTTCGGATAATTCTTCCGGTTCTTCGACAATAAGCTTCAGCAATTCCGCCAAGGGTTTGTTCAGATCATTGAGCAGATATTGTTTTGCCAATCCTCTTGCAGATGCCGCAATGCTGATCGCTGCCGAACCGGCAAAAGGTTCGATCAGACAGTCAATTTCTTTTGGAAAATAACGCAAAATCATCGATGCCAGATGTCTTTTGCTGCCCTGATACTGTATCGGATGAGGAAGGTTTTTCATTGCTTATGCTTTCGGTCAATTCTCAAAAATCTTCTCCAAATCATCCGAACTCAAGCCCTGATAGGTCAGTTCCAATGGCGCAATCTCACCACTGCTCTTCGAGATGCAATGTCGGATAATTTCCTTCAACTGAACCACATAATTATCCAACAGAGTCTCCATGGTCTGAACCTTGTACTGACCGATGTTGAAAGTCAGCGACAATTCCATCTGCCCATGAATGATCATAGCTATGATATCAATATCATGGAAACGCTCTGTCATTGGACTGACCGAATCTCCTGTGGATTCATCACTGATCTGAAAAACGCCGGTTTCAGCAGCCTCATCAAACTGCCCCAGATAATTGAAACTGATCTGCGGCGGCATCACATCCGGCAGCGCATGTTTCAGATATTTCAAAACAGCATATCCGATGCCGTTTGAAGGAATCTTTTTCAGCAATTGTCTGACATGCCCGATTTGCGCTCCGATGTCCGAAGTATCCGCTAATGTCAATGTTATCGGATAAATACTGGTGAACCATCCCACTGTTCTGCTGATATTCACATCGCCAAACAAAGATTCGCGTCCGTGTCCTTCCAGCATTATGCGGGTTTTGTTCATGCCATGCCACTGCTTCAAGGTGCGTGCCAATGCGGTGAGCAGAATATCCTTGATTGCCATAGTATCGGCAGTACTTCCGAGCAATTTCTGAGTTTCCTGCCGAGAAAATCGTCCGGTAATGGTGCGGCTGTTTTTATGCAGATTATCTGATGCTTCGAAATCCTGCGGCAGTTTCGGGCATGAATCCGATTGAGCAGAAAGCCAATATGTTGTTTCTTCAGATAATTTATCACTGTTTGCATAAGATTGTATTTTTTCAGCCCAATATTTGAAAGAATCGGTTTTCTCAGGAAGTTTGACAACCTGACCGGATAATGCCTGACGATATGCGGTTTCGATATCTTCGATGAGAATTCGCCAAGATATTGTATCCACAACCAAATGATGAATAACAATCAGAAGATACTCTGTACCTTTGTCCCTTTGCACCTCTGTGCCTCTGAACAACACGGCTTTCATCAGCGAACCATTCGCCAAATCCATGCGCTGATGAACTTCTGAAGCATACGAACCGAGTTCTTCCGGTTTTTTGAAATTCCTGACTTCGAATTCGAATGGATAGTCATCCGGCAGAACATTTTCCTGAACGATCTGATTTTCCGATATCCGATATCGCATCCGCAACGCGTCGTGGTGTATCTGAATTGCCTGCAATGCCGTTCTCAATGCGTTTTCGTTCAGCCGCTCACGGGAAGATAGAATAACTGCCTGATTGAAATAACGATACTCGCCCTTGAATGTCTTGAAAAACCACTCCTGAATCGCTGTCAGAGGCACATGCCCGGATACCGGACTCTGATCAATGATTCGGGTTAAAGCAGTAATTTTTTCAGCTAATTGTGCAATGGTCGGATAACGGAAAATATCAATTACTTCAAGATTCAGATTCTTCTGACGCAATCGGGACACAATCTGAATGGCTTTGATCGAATCTCCGCCCAGCGCAAAATAATTGTCATAAATTCCGGCTTTTTTACCCAGTACAGATTCCCATATTTCCGCCAGAATGATTTCCGATTCGCGGGTCGGAGAAATGTATGCAATTCCGGCATCTAGTCCGGCGGTTTCGGGCTTTGGCAGAGCTTTCCGGTCAATTTTCCCATTGGGCGTTACCGGAAATTTTTCAAGCCGCACAAAGTGAGCAGGAATCATGTATTCCGGCAGTTGTGCTGCCAAAAAGGTTCTCAGATTCTGGGCAGACCAGTCGCCGATGTTGCTTTGTGCGGTAAAGTATGCTGCCAATTCTTTTTCAGACCCGCTGCCTTTTTTGGCAATGACCAATGTTTCGACAATATCTGTGTGCCGCTTCAGCGCGTTTTCGATTTCTCCGAGTTCGATCCGATAGCCCCGGATTTTGACCTGATCATCTTTTCTGCCGATAAATTCGATATTTCCGTCAGGCAGCCATTTGCCGATGTCGCCGGTTTTATACATGCGCTTTTCAGGAGCAATCGGATTCGGGATAAATTTTTCTTTGCTCAGATCGGGACGATTCAGATAGCCTCTGCCAAGCCCGTCGCCGGATACGCAGATTTCGCCCGGAACACCGACAGGAACAAGCTGCAAACTCTCATCCAGAATCAATATCTGCGTATTGGAAATCGCTTTTCCGATGGGAATGCTGCCCGGATATTCCCGATTCGGATCAACCCGGTGAAACGACACGCAGACCGATGCTTCCGTAGGTCCGTACGCGTTGATGTATTGTTTATGACGGCTGTAATACAGCGCATCGCCGACCACCGCAGGCTCTCCCGCAGTAATGATAGTTCTGACGGTTTTCAGTTCATCTCTGTTCAGCGCGCTCAGATACACCGGCGGCAGAGTTACGACAGTTACCGCGTTTTCATTCAGATATTTGACAAACGATTGGGTATCTCTTGTTATGTTGCGAGGTGAAATCACCAGTGTCGCGCCGGAAAAAAACGCCATAAAAATTTCATACAAAGACGCATCAAACGATTGCGATGAAAACTGCAAAATATGATCTTCCGATGTGATTCCGAAAGAACGAATCTGATCCAGAGACATATTGATCGGTCCCTGATGCTCGATCATCGCACCTTTGGGTTTTCCCGTAGAACCCGATGTATAAATAACATAAGCCAGATTATGAGGCAGCGGACGATAGAATTTTTCAGTGTCGGCTTTATAGTTCATCATTTCGGCATATTCTGAATCCGTTATCACATATCCGCATCGGCTGTCCTGAAGAATATAGTCAATTCTTTCTTTGGGATAGCCCGGATCAATGGGCAGATACGCGCCGCCTGCCTTGAGAATGCCCAGCAGAGAAACAATCAGCTTTTCGGATCGCTCCATTGTTACGCCGATGATGTTTTCAGGCTGAATAAAACGGCTTAAATACGCGGCTGCAATATCGGAAAGTTCATCCAATTCCCGATAACTCAGTTGTCGGTTTTCGCAGATTACCGCGATCCGATCCGGCGTTTTTTTCACCCATTCGTCAAACAGATCAATGATATTCTTATCTTTGGGATATTCGACTTTCGTATCATTGAACTCTGTCAATATCCGATGCTTCTCCGAATCGCTGAGAATATTCAGTTCCCGAATCGGCAGATTAGGAGATTGCAGAATACTTGATATCAGTTCCTCAAGATGTGTTCCCATTCTCAGAACTGTTTCTTGGGTGAACAAATCCGTATTGTAATTAACATTCACATAAAGCTGTGTGCCGGATTGAACAAAAATAAAGATCAGGTCGTATTTGCCGGTTTTCAACTCCAGCTTCAATTCGGAAAAATCGAGTTTTCTGGCAAGTTTCTGCTCGATTTTTTCATCGCTGTGAAAGGTCATGCCCACATCGAAAATCGGCGAATGACTCACATCTCGCGCCAAATTGAGTTCATCCACCAGACGATCAAAGGGATAAATCTGATGCTGATATGCTTCTGAAGCGGTTTTTCTGATCTTTTCCAAGATATTGACAAAAGTATCGGTTCCTGAAATTTCATCCCGCATGGGCAGCATATTCACATAAAAACCGATCTGATGCTCCAAGTCAGGGTGATTGCGCCCTGCAATCGGAGAGCCGACAATGATATCTTCCTGTCCCGAATAGCGATGCAATAAAATCTTCAGCACAGACAGCAGACTCATAAACAGGCTTGCATCCTGGGTTTTGCTGAACTCCGCGATCTGAGATGATACGGATTCATTGAAATCGAATCGGATCAGGCTGCCGTTGAAAGTCTGAACCGGAGGACGCGGAAAATCGGTCGGCAGATTCAGCACCGGAATTTCGCCGGAAAGCTTTTCATGCCAATATGCCTGATGCACTTTCATGGCATCCGATGCCAGAAGTCTGTTTTGCCAAGCTGCGAAATCTTTGTACTGAATCCGCAACGGTGAAAGAGTGATCGCCTTATTTTCGGACAATGCCTCATACAAACTCAGCATGTCTTTTGCCAGAACATCCAATGACCACGCATCGCTGATAATATGATGAATATTGAGCAATAAAATATGCTGATCTGTCGAAATTATGAACAATTTTACTCGGAGCAGCGGAGCTTGAGATAAGTCAAACGGTGTGGCAATATCCTTGTCCGCATAGTCTTTGAACGCTGCTTCCGGCGATGATTTTTGAATTAATTTTTGGCTTAAATCAATTATTTCCATTCTGAATGGCAGATTACCCAGAATCTGCTGCTTGGGTTCTTCTTTTTCGACAACAAAGCAGGTACGCAGAGATTCATGTCGCTGGATCAATTGCTCAAACGATGTTTGCAACGCGGAAATATCGAGCTTGCCGGAAATCCGATATGCGGACGGAATGTTATACGCAATCCCGCCGCCTTCCATCTGATTCAGAATCCACAATCTGCGCTGTGCCTGAGATAAATCATAAAAAGATTGCAAAGGCAGTGCAGGAATTTCTTCAAATGCAGATATCTGATATTTCTGAATATGTTCGGATAATTTTCTTACTGTCGCATGTTCGAAAAAATCTTTGATGCTGATTTCTGTTCCGAATGTTTTATAAATTCTGGAAAGAATGCGAATCGCACTCAACGAATTGCCGCCGATTTCAAAAAACGGATTATTGACACCTACGGAATTGAGGCTCAATACCTCTTTCCAAATTGCAGCAATTTTGCTTTCGGTTTCATTTGCCGGAGCCTCGTATCGGATTTTCTCATACATCAGGGCTTCGGGTTTGGGCAGGGCTTTTCTGTCTACTTTGCCGTGAATATTGAGTTTGAACTGATTCAGTTTTACAAAAAATGACGGAATCATATAGCTCGGAAGATAATTTCCGAGCCATGCCCTGATCTGAGTAATTTCAAGCGGATATTTTTCGGTATAATAGCAAACCAGCCGATATTCATGCTCCGGTGTTTTATATGCCATAACAACGCTTTGCTCGATCGCGTCATAATTTCTCAGCACGCTTTCGATTTCATCCAATTCGATTCGGATGCCGCTGACCTTGACCTGCCTGTCCAACCGCCCGATAAACGCAACGCTTCTGTCCGGCAGATATTTGCCCATATCGCCGGTTTTATAAATAATATCTTCGCTATCAGGCGACAGAGGATTCTGTATAAAACTCTTTTGGGTTGCTTCGGGATCGTTAAAGTAACCCTTAGTTCTGAACGGCGTTTTGATATGAATTTCCCCGATTTCTCCGATGCGGCACAGGGCATTGTCTTTGAGAATCAATAAGGCGGTATTGGAAATCGGCTGTCCCACCGGCATAATCATATTTTTTTCAGCCGGAGTTTCTTTGATCCGATGGAATGCTTTTGCCAGCGTGGTCTCGGATGGACCATAGACATTGACCAACTCTATCCGATCTCCCATCAATTCTTTCCACCGAATCACATCGCTGCCGTAAAGCGGCTCTCCGGCAAGCAGAAATCGCTTCAAAGTCGGCAGGGCATTTCGGGGGTTCTCCGATGATTCGATTTCTTTCATCAGCAGACGGAACAATGAGGGAACGCAATGCACCATCGTCAGCTTCGAATTTTCCATCCATTGCAGCAGATGTTTGATATTCGAGCCGGTTTCTTTGGTGGGAATACAGACTGTTCCGCCGGAAAGCATCGGCACAAACATATCTCGGAAACTGACATCAAAGGTCGTGGGCGCGAACTGGCTGATTCGCACGCTGTTATCCAGTTGAAACTCTCCCATTTCCCAGTGGATAAAATGGCTTAAGCTCTTATGACATCCCAAGATGGCTTTGGGTTCTCCGGTGGAGCCGGAAGTAAAAATAATATAATTGCCGTCATCAGGATCGGGAATCAACGGAGGATTCTGATCTATGAAAGCAACTGTATCTTCAATCACAACAATCTGCTGATCCGAAAAAGACAGATCGGACGTTTTTATTTTTATAACTGCATCTTGTTTCAGGCTCTGATTGGTAATAAATATTGTCGGTGTTGTTTTACTCAGAATATGCGATAATCGTTTCTGAGGAAATTCGATATCCAAGGGTAGAAATATTCCTCCGGCTTTGGAAACGCCTAAAATACTTGCTATATAATCGCATCCGGCTGGCAGAAAAATTCCGACCACATTCTGACGCTTCAGCCCCTTGTTCAGCAAGGTATGAGCAATCTGATTCGCCTGCTGGTTCAATCGGTTGTATGTGATATTCCGATGTTCTTCCTCAACCGCGATGTTGTCGGAAAATTTTTCTGCAATGCTTTCGAATACGCTGTGAACAATTTTTTTATTCATCAATCCTTTAATCTCCTTACACCCCGAAATAAATTTCAGGGCTAGAAGCCAAAGCAGGCTGAAGCCAGCTAGCCCCAGCCTGCTTCAGCTGGCTTGTGAGCTTCTAGCCGGGCGATTTATCGCTCGGTTTTCGAAATTTGATTGTTACGCCGCCTTAGCCTTCAATTCTTTTTCGTCCTGATAGCCTTTCCAAAATTCCCATGCAACCACTCCGATCAAAGAAAATACGCCCAATGCAGGTATTGCCCAGGGTGCCAGCTTTCCACCTGCTGCGGCTGCTATGGCTGCCTGTGTTGTAGCTGCATCTGCGGCTGCGACATCCGCTGCGATCTGTACGGCTGCTGTTTCTGCCAATGCCATGATAAACCTCCTTTGTTTTATGTTAAAGGGTCAGACTATTTCTGCCGGTACGAACTTTGGATAACAACATCACAATAGTCGGTATGATTTTGCTGTAATTCGTGTCAGCATAAAAATATATGGTGCTGGGAATAAATACGGCAAGCCCTGCTGCCAATCCGCCGATCATATCTAATGCGGCAATTCCGTTTAATCCGAACAAGCCTCTTGTCAGGATTCTCAAGCCGTTGGCTGCTCCGACAAGATTCAAACCGATCTGGCTGAGAACACTTCCGCCGATAACGCCTAAAAATCCTCCGGCAGAAATGGTCAGCATGGCAACCACAATGCCTTTGGTGATCACAGAATCCATCAGTTCTTTGCTGATCCGGTATTTGATCAATGAGCGTCTGTTGATGGCATTGACCAGATCGGCATCAATGCGGCTGTTAATCTTATCTGTAATTTCCTCTTTCTCTTTTTTACTCAGATTTTTCCACCAAAGTTTTGTTTTCAAATCAAATAATCTCAGAATCTCATCTTCGATCTGTTCTTCAGTGCAGTCATCCAACATCCTGCACTTTGCACTCTGCACTCTGCACTGCTTTTCCACGCCATCCCGCAATTTCTCTGCCACATCAATCAGTATCTGCTTGTACGGATATTCGTGTTTCAGACGGAAATAATTGGCAAAACTATTACTTGCGGCTTCTCTCAGTTCTGCGCTGAAAAGCTCCCTTAACTGATTCAGAGAGTATCGCTCATATTTTTTCTCTGTCAGTTGAAGTCCGTTTTTCAGAAGAAAAAGCAGGTCATCTCGTTCAAGCTGAGCAATCAGATCATGCAATCGGTCTTTACCATACATACTCAACTCCGATCCGGCATATCGAATAATTCCGAAAAAATTCCGAAGCTCAGAACAATCATCAGCAGATCATTTTCAAAAGTCTGACTCAATATAAAACTATCATCCCGATACATAGTCTTCAGGCGTTCAATCGTGTCCGGGTTGAAATAGCCTTGTCGTTTAATTGTCTCATACGACAGCATATCTTCAATCCATTCGATATTCTGTCGAATCAGATACGGACTTCCGGGCGCGACAAATGCAAATTTCTCTCTTCTGACAATTTTCTCAGGCAGATATCGCTCCGACAATTTTTTAATAATATATTTTTCCGTTGAGCCATTGACCAGCAGACTCGGCGGAATAGTTTTGGCAAATTCGATCAGATTGATGTCTAAAAACGGATATCTGGCTTCCACCGAATTGGCATACGCCACCCGATCCCCGTGATCTGCCAGCAGATGATCGGATAAGCGCAATTTGAAATCCAGATAAGATCGCTTATGAATCGGATGACGATTGTATATTTTGCGCTTATCCATGAAATCCCGATTCACGCAATCGAATGTCTCGAACTGTTCATTGATCGCATCCGAATAAATTGCCCGGCGGATGCTTTCGAATTCGTAAAAATTTCTCTCATACAGAAAATCGGGATCATCCCAGAGTTTTTCCCGGATTTCCCGCTCGATCATCGTTTCCGCGTCCAGAATATCTTCGTCAGGTCGCTGTCCTTCCAAGCGATATCCGACATATCCGGCAAACAATTCATCCGAGCCTTCTCCGGTCAGCACCACTTTGATCCGATGCTGTCTCACCAATTCCGAAAGCGTCAGAGAACAGGTATCATAAGATTCTTTGAGCGGACTTTCCGCATGATAAACCGCTTTTTTCAACTGATCCGCAATATCCTGCCAGTCGAATACCGCTTCATGATGCTCGGACATCACCCGGCTGACCATCATGGACTGATAGGCTCGCTCATCAATATCTTTGTCTGCAAATCCGATAGAAAACGAATGCCGTTTCTCAGGATGAATCCGGTGAATCATGGCAGCAATCAGCGAAGAATCCATGCCGCCGCTTAAATAAAATCCCACCGGCACATCGGCTTGCAGACGATATCGGACTGCCTGCGTCAGCAATTCATCCAATTTTTCGACATAATACGATTCGGGCTTTTCCCAGTCAATCCCGGAAACTTCGGGATAAGACAAATCCCAATATTCTTTTACGTCAATCCGCTCATTCCGAACTGTGAGATAATGACCCGGTTTCAATGCCGAAATTCCCTGAAACATGGTCTGAGGGCTGATCATTCCCGGAAAGGAGAATATCTGATCCAGCGCGGTCAGATTCACTTCCCGTTTCACAGCAGGATGTTTCAATATCGCCTTGATTTCCGAAGCAAAAACAAAGTGGTTATTTACGGACGCATAAAACAGCGGTGCAATGCCCACATGATCCCTGCCCAACAATAGCAAATTTGCTTTCTTATCGAATATCGCAAATGCGAACTGTCCATTGAGCAGATTCAGAAATTCCGTGCCATATTCTTCATATAAATGAACCAGAATTTCCACATCGCAGTTGGTATAAAAGCGATGTCCATTTGAAATCAGGCGTTCCCGGAGTTCTTTATAATTGTAAATTTCTCCGTTGCAGACCGACACGATGCTTTTATCTTCATTGAACATAGGCTGAGAGCCGGTACTCAGATCAATGATCGAAAGGCGCCGAAAGCCGAATCCCATACGATGATCCGCATAACAGCCGCTATCGTCAGGTCCCCGATGAATCAGCGTGTTCGCCATTGTCTCAAGCAGGGAAGCATCAACTCCGCCCTGTCCGGTCATGTCATATATGCCTGTGATGCCGCACATGCTTAAAACTCCGCTCCGAAGCCCCGAAATAAATTTCAGGGCTATGAACTCAAGCCTGTTTAAACAGGCTTCGGCTTCTAGCCGGGCGATTTATCGCTCGGCTGTTAAGATTCAATATTTCTTACTTACCACTTCTAAAACTCCTCGCTGATCTGCATGACGGAACTGACAAAATTATCCTGCTCCTGCTTTTCCTCTTGGCTGATCAGCAGATTTCTCAACTCACCGATTGTCATTTCCGGTATTGCCGCAACCGCACCGAGCAGCCGGGAAAGATCATCCCGAATCTTTGTCATCTGCGCTTCGGAATATACTGAAATATCGTAATTAAATTCAAGCAATATTTTTGTTCCGGGATAAATTTCGATACTGAGATCATAGCCCGTCTGCTCGAATTCTTCGATTTTCCCGATAGAAAATCCGAGATCGAAATTTTTTGCAATATCAGTAAGTTTCTGTGCAAACGGATAGTTTTCAAACACCATCAGATGATCCAAGAGGTCATTTTTCAACGGCGTCAGCATCTGAATATCTGCAAAAGACGCGTAATGAAACGGCTCGCTTTCCAGATAGTTCTGCTGACGAATCCGAAGCAGCTCCGTAAATTTCTGAGAGCCTTGACTAGTAATTCTGACCGGAATCGTATTCAGAAACAATCCGACCATCTGCTCGATACCGGAAAAATCCGCGGGTCTGCCGGACACGGTTGCACCGAATACCACATCATGGGTATTGTTGTATGCTCCCAGCAATACTCCCCAAAGGCTTTGAAAAATGACATTCAGCGTTACCCGCGTCTGTGCAGCAGTTTTTTCCAACAGCTGGGTAACCGATTCTTCCACTTCGAGAACAAGAATTTCGATTTTCGAAGGCTTGTCTGTTAAGCTGTTTTTGGGCAAAGAAACAGAAGATTCATATCCGGCTAAATACTCGCGCCAATAGCAAGCCGCCGCATCTTTGTCTTTATTTTCAAGCCAGAAAATATAGCGACTGTAAGGAATTGCCGGTGCAAACACGGGTTTTATATTTTGTTTCAGAGATTTATATGCCTCAAACAATTCCCGGATCAGAATCCCCAAACACCACCCGTCCATGAGAATATGGTGATGTGTCCATAGTGCCTCATAACTGTCTTGTCCGGTTTCAAACAAGGTGATCCGCATCAGCATATCTTTGCCAAGATCGAATCCTCTGCTGCGATCCTGTTCTTTGAAATTTCGGATATGCCGGCTTTGCGCCTCTTTGCTCAGCGAAGAAATATTTTCGGTTTTAAATTCGATTTTCCGATCTTTCAAAACAATCTGCATAGGGCGCTCGGTATGCTTGTGAACAAAAATGCTTCTGAGAATGTCATATCGCCGGACAAGTTCATTCCAGCTTGCTTCAAATGCCTTGCTATCAAGTGATCCGTGAATCTGAAATGAAAACTGCTCGATATATGCAGCCGAACCTTTCTGATACAGATGATGAAACAAAATTCCTTCCTGAGCCGGAGATAAGGGATAAATATCTTTGAAATTTGTCGCGTCAATGCCGGTATTGTTCAGGATTTCGCGTTGCTTTTCCGCACAATGAGCAATGACTTTTCCGAGTTCTTCTGTATATATTTTCAGCAACGATTCAATTCGCTCTCTGCGATACTGTTTGGGAGAAAATGCTATGGAAAATCGCAGTTTTCCACATGAAATCATGCCTTCGACAGCAAGATCATGTTCTGTTTCAAATTCAGGATGAACCGTGTTTTTGGTAAATTCTTCTGCTGATTTGAATAAACTATTGCCAGCCTGATCGAAATTTCCAAGATAATTGAATAAAATCTGCGGAGACAGATCGAATTTCAAATCTCTCGTGAGTTCTCTGTCTGTGAGATATTTCAATATGCCATATCCGAAGCCTTTATTCGGAATATTTCGCAGAGATTCTCGGATATGTCGGAGTTGATCGCCGATATCTTCCGATTTCGGCAATTCGAGCCTGACCGGATACAGAGTTGTGAACCAGCCGACCGTTCTGCTGATATCCGTATCGTCAAACAAAGGTTCGCGACCATGTCCTTCCAGAGAAATCAGAGTCTTATCCTCACCATGCCATTGTTTCATGGCACGGGCAAGTACAGTTAGGAGAATATCATTGATTTCAGTATGATATATCTGATTCACGCTGCCAAGAAGCATTTCGGTTTCTGCTTCTGACAACATCATCGTAATCAGTTCATCGTCTTTGTGCCGGTGAACGCCAATGTCCGAATCTCTTGCAATTGCTTTAACCGGAACAGATTCAAGCGATTGCCAGAATGGTATTTCTCTAAGTAATTCTTCGGAATTGCGATATGCATCAATCTTTTCAGCCCAACGTTTGAACGAATCGCTTTTGTTCGGCAGCACAATGGCTTTTCCGGCAAGCGCCTGACGATATGCAGTCTCGATATCTTCGATCAGAATGCGCCAAGATACGCCGTCTGTAACCAAATGATGAATCACGATCAGCAGCCGATTCTTACCCGACAAGATGACTTTCATCAACGGACCTTCGCTGATTCGGATACTTGCCGCAAGTTCTGACTCGTCTCCGCCGATGTTGAAACCGAGCGGATAATCAGCATCTGCATTTTCTTGAATCACTGCATCGCTTTCGATTTGATAACGCATTCGCAGAGCATCATGGTGCAACTGAATCGCTGCAAAGGTTTTTTTCAATGCAGATTCAGTCAATGGTTCGGATGTCTCAAGCAAAACCGCCTGAGCAAACTGATCTTTGTGTCTGCCATGTTCTTTGAAAAACCAAGTCTGAATCGCAGTCAGAGGAACAATGCCCGTAATCACGCCTTGTTCTGCGCTGCGCTCGGAGCCGGATATTGTCTGGCTGAGTTCCGCAATGGTCGGATATTGAAACATCAGGCGCACCTGAGTTTTCAGATTCTTGGCATTCAATCGGGAAACCACCTGAATCGCCTTGATCGAGTCGCCGCCCAGCGCAAAGAAATCATCATGAATACCGATATTTTTTCTGTTGAGAATATCTTCCCATATTGCTGCCATTGTAAGCTCGATCTCATTTCGGGGAGCCGCGTATTCGCTTCCGAGCCGCATCTCCGAATCGCTTTCCAACGGATTGGGCAATGCCCGCCGGTCAATTTTGCCATTCGGGGTCAGAGGGAAATTGTCCAAAGCCACGAAATACGCGGGAATCATGTAATCCGGCAGTTTTTTATTAAGATAGCCCCGCAATTCACTGACACTGAGCTTGTCTTTATGCGATTCACGGCTCACCAGATACGCCACCAATTCGGGATGTCCGTCAGCCGCTTGTTTTGCCATGACCAGCGATTTTTCCACTGCCGGATGTCCGAGTATTTTCTTTTCGACCTCTCCAAGCTCGACCCGATAGCCTCTCAACTGAATCTGATCGTCATTTCTGCCCAGATATTGAAGATTTCCATTGCTCAGTCTTCGTGCCAAATCACCGGATTTGTAAAGCTTTTCCCCTTTGACAAAGGGGTTTTCCACAAACCGTTCTGCGGTCAGCTCGGGACGATTCAGATAGCCCCTGCACACTCCGGTTCCGCCGACATACATTTCTCCGACCACGCCAATCGGAACAGGTTTCATAAATTTATCAAGGATATATACCGTTGTTTCAGGAATGGGCAGACCGATGGGACTGACTTCGGGCGCATTCAGATCGTCATATCCCAGACGATAAAAGCTTACATGCACGGTCGTTTCGGTAATACCATACATATTAACCAGTTTAATTTTATCCGGCGAATATCGCTGAAACCATTGTTTCAGGTGCGCGGGTTCAAGACGATCTCCGCCGAAAATCACCCATCGCAGATGCTGATCCAGCGTTTTATTTTCGGATTCGAGTTCTGCCCGGATCAGATTGTAAAACGCAGGCGGCGTCTGATTTAACACCGTAACCCGATGCTGCTTAATCAAGGCTAAAAATCGCGACACATCCCTCACACTTTCAAAATCCGGCACCAGCAATTTTCCGCCATACAGAAACGCTCCGTACATTTCCCATACCGAGAAATCGAATGCGTAAGAATGCGCCATTGTCCACACATCCGACTCATTGAAATCATAAGGAAATTTGTTGTTGCTCATCAGGCGGACAACATTTTCATGCGTAATCATACAGCCTTTGGGCAAACCCGTAGAGCCTGAGGTATAAATCAGATATGCCAGATGATGGCTTTTGGCTGCCGGAATAAGATTGTCCGTCGACTCCCCTCTTGAGAGGGGCAGGGGTGTGATATCAATGATTTCAAGCTCCCGCAGCGATACCATATTTTTATATTGCGGCTCGGTCAGCAGCACTCTGCACCGGCTGTCTGTAAGCATGTATTCCATTCGCTCCGCAGGATAGGCAGTATTGATGGGCAGATACGCGCCTCCGGCTTTCAAAATTCCCAAAATCGCATCAAACATCAGATGCGTGCGTTCCAGCAGCATTCCCACAATATCATCCGGCTTGATTCCGCAACGCTCTCTCAGATGATGGGCAATCTGATTGGCGCGCTCATTCAACTGACGATAAGTAACAGTTTCATGCTCGAAAATCAGCGCTACCGCATCCGGCGTTTTTTGCACCTGTTCTTCGAATAATTCGGAAATGGTTTTGCCTTTGGGATACGAGGCTTTGGTATCATTGAAATCAGAAATCACCTGCCGCTTTTCAGATTCAGGCAGAATATCAATATCTGACAATGGCTTATTCGGATCGCTCGTGATTTCTTTCAGAATATTCCGATAATACACGGACCATCGCTCCACGGTTTCCCGTTTGAACAGCTTGGTGCAGTATTCCAGCCTCATATTCAGAGAACCGGAAGTTTCAATGATTTCCAGCAACAGATCCGTCATAGCCGCTTGGGGTTTGAAATCGTAAGGGCTGAAGCGCAATCCCTCGATGCTGAAGATTCTGTCATCTGCATTTTCAAAATTGAACATGACATCAGACAGCAAGTTTCTGCTCATGTTGCCGGAAAGTTTCAATTTCTGAACCAGCAGTTCAAACGGATATTCCTGATGGTCATAGATATTGAGCAAGTCTTTCTTCATTCGGTTGAGAAATTCCGAAAACGACAGAGTTCCCATCGGCTTCTGACGGATCGGCAGAGTATTGACAAACATGCCGACTGCGGTTTCAAACATTTTTTGCCCCCGCCCGTCCGCAGCAATGCCTGCCACAATATCTTCCTGATTGCTGAGTTTGTGCAGCAGCACATAATATGCCGCCAGCGTCAGCATGAACATCGAAGTTCCGGTGTTTTGAGATAAGCTTTTCAAGGCTTTGGCAGTTTCAGCATCGGCTGAAAACCATACATGATCGCCATCGAATTGCTGTCTGACCGGTCTGGGAAAATCTGTCGGCAGATTCAACACCGGAATCTCATCTGCAAACTGATTCAGCCAGAATGTTTCCTGCTTTTTGAACCGCTCGGATTTGAGATAGTTTTCCTGCCATGCCACATAATCCCGATATTGTGCGGATACCGGCGGAAGCGATTGACCCTGATACAATTTCAGAAATTCCTGCACAATGATATTTGCTGACATACCATCCGCAGCAATGTGATGCACATCCAGCAAAAGCAGACAGCGATTTTCGGAAAGTTTTACCACGCAAACCCGCAT